>JALTUB010000188.1 GCA_027047745.1 Sulfurimonas sp. | reverse complement strand
GTTTTACTCTCATCACTCTTTGGCATACTTGGCTCTTTTACAAAACTCAAAGAGATAAATGGTTCAAGTGAGGTTTCAACTACCATGCTCTACATCATCATAGCTCTTATAGGTTCAAAAGCTGTTATAGATAACTTTTCGGGGCTTGGTTTGTATGTTTTAGCAGGTTTTAGCATTTTACTTCTTCATGCCATCATCATGATAATAGGTGCAAAAATCTTTAAACTTGACCTCTTTAGCGTTGCTGTTGCTTCACTCTCAAACATAGGAGGAGTTGCATCTGCCCCAATACTCGCCGCAACTTTTAACAAAAGTCTTGTTAGCGTTGGTGTTTTGATGGCTATCATGGGGTATCTTATTGGGACTTTTGGAGGACTTTTTGTTGGAAATGTATTGATAGGAATAGCACAATGAAGATAAAAAATATAACAACGCAGATAGAGTATATCCCACTAAAAACACCTTTTATAACTGCACTAAGAGAAGTTAAAAATGTAGAGTTTGTTAGAGTGAAAGTTCAATGTGACAATGGCTTTATTGCCCTTGGTGAAGCACCTGCTACTATGGCTATAACAGGTGAAGATTTAGAGATAATTACAAACTCCATCAACAGCATTAAGAACAAAATCATCTCTTGTTCTCCACAAGATGCTTTAACAATCTTACATAATTCCAAGATAGGGAGTAGTGCTAAAGCAGCAGTTGATATGGCTCTTATCTCACTACTTGCACAAGATGAAAAAAAAGAGCTTCATGAGTATCTAGGAGCTAAAGAAAAAGTAGAGATAAAAACAGACATAACTATAAGTCTAAACCCAACAGAGACAATGCTTGAAGATGCAAAAGAAGCATATCAAAATGGGCATGACATACTCAAAATAAAACTAGGTTCTGATATAAATCATGCCATCCAAAGCACAAAAAAGCTCTCCCTTGAACTACCAAAAGCAAAACTACTTATAGATGCCAATCAAGCTTGGAGTTTAAAAGATACTCTAATCTATTTAAACGCGATAAAAGATATAAAAATAGAACTTTTAGAACAACCTGTAAATGCAAAAGATATAGCATCTCTAAAAACCATCACACAATCGACTAAAATCCCCTTACTTGCTGATGAAGCTGCCTTTAGCCTAGAAGATGTAAAAAAGATAGTCCAAACAAAAAGTGCAGATATGATAAACATAAAACTTATGAAATGTGGTGGTCTTAGTAAGGCAGTCGAGATTTTAGAGTATGCAAGAGAAAAAGGTGTAAAGTGTATGCTAGGCTCTATGCTTGAAGGCCCAGTATCAATAGATGTAGCCTACGCTCTCGCACAGGCTTACATGGATGTTATAGAGTATGTGGACTTGGATAGTCCTCTACTCTATAAAGATGTTTAATAAAGACCAAATTTTCCATCATTTCGTTTATATAAAACACGCGTTTTATCTTCATTGTCTAAAAATATTTCAAACATTTTTCCACTATCTTTGAGGTCATTTAGAACATCTTCAACTTCACGAGGTTTATAAAGCTCAAGCTCAACAGGAACTATCTCATCTTCTTGTTCTTGGGCTGCATCTTTTACATTTACATTTTCAGATTTAGCTTCATTTAGTCCTACTTTATGGTGATTACTCTCTTTGTCATGCATACGACGCATAGCTTTTTGAGCACGAGAAATAGCTGTATCTATGGCTGCGTAAAGGTCACCATCGTTTTGTTTGATGATAACAGAGTTTTTGTGAGCAAGGTTGATAACAAGCTCTATAAGTGAATGCTCTTTACCTTTTTTAGTTTGAGCAGAAGCCACCATACTTACAGAGATAATATCTAAGTTAAATTTCTTAAGTGTTTCTATGGATGTAGTCATATGAGCTTTAATAGGCTCAGTAAGTTCTAGTTGTCTTCCAGTTAGGGTGATATTCATGATAAAATCCTTTTAATGTGTATAATTAAGATTATAGCATTAAAAAGTTTACAACAAATAATAATGTTAGAGTTTTTGAATAGTTCTTCTAAAGTATCTTATTGGTTCTGAAGTGATTGAGGGGTCGTGAAGTGTAACTGATATGTCCATGACTACTGAACCATTTTGTTCAGGGGTGCTAACTGGTGTATTGGGTGTATATGTTGCACATCCACCTGAATTATTCGTATAAATATATTGCATCGTTACATTTGCATCATATTTAATCTCTCCTGCAGTGCCAAATATAATATTATTTGTGTTTTGACAGCCATTCTTTGCTATATCTAAAAGTGCAATTTCTGATGCAGCTTTTGCATATAATTCTGCTTGTTCATACAGATATACATCTGTTGTTGTTTTTGTTGTTTTTGAAGTTAATGAAAGAGATAGAGCCATAATCGTAGCTATGATTACGATGACTGTTATCGCCATTATCATAGCAAAACCGTTCTTTTTACTTTTTAGTAAACTGTTTTTTCTTTGCATAACGAATAATTCCCCTCGCTCATTGATTCAAATGTTGATTTTACACAGACTTGAATTTTTAATATAGAACCAACTTCACTATATTGAAATGTACTCACATGTTCAGCAATAATAGATGAGTTACCATCAGTATATTTATCTCCATCCCAAGGTCGATAGTCATACCAAAGTTTTAATGTACCAGTATTGTTTCCTGTTGCATTCCAATCATCCATTCCAACTGCATAAGCTGTCCATGAAAGTTGATAATACTCATAAACATCAACTCCACTAAAGTTATTATCAGCTACCAGCCAGTCAATATGGGTACTATCGGTACCAATAGGATATATAGCTTCATGATTTACTCCATCCCATCCAAAGCCATTCTTAACATTACTGTTTGAGCCAACAAAGTAAATTGCTGCATCGTTGATAGTATTACTTCCTGATGGGCTTAAACCTTGTATTATATTATTTACAGCAGTAGTATTTGTTTCAGGAGAGATAAGTGTTTTAGCTCCAGCAACTGCAAGGGATGGTTTTATATCTATAATACCACTCCATAATGGTTTAGTTCTTCCTCTAAAACTATCATTAGCAACACCGACCCACTCAAGTATGCTATATTTATCTCTATCTGTTGTTACAATATCTGTTGGAGATTTAAAGTCATTGTTACTAGGGTTTCTTCCAATAACTGATGCTTTTATCCTATACTGCAGTCTAGCTGCAATCTGCTCTACTGCACTTTCGCCTTTTACTTGAAGTTCATTGTTTATTTTTGAAAATATAAATCCATTGTAAGCTTGTGCTAAAAACTCAGCACCAAATTTTGCTAAAATCCCCATCACCACGATAACAAAGACAAGTTCAATCATTGTAAAAGCATAACGACGCATTAAAAAGTCCTTTTGTAGTATTGGGGTTCGCCAACATTTGCAGATTGGGTTTTTAGAACTGTGATAGTTTTATTATTGTCTGCAACATCTCGAACTGTAACGGTAATATCTTTAATGTTTCTATCTGCAGAATTTAAAGCTACTGCAATAGTGCTTGTATAGTTCATATCTTTATATCCTGATGCACCATTTGCATTTCCTATGAAGAGTTGTTTAGTCCCTGCGAAATCATTTAAAGTGCTAAAGTCAGGATTTCCAGTTGCGTTACTTGCAGTGTGTATGGTAGTATCATCAATACATCTTCTATGAAAAGGTTGATTTATATGCCCAGGACGCAGTTTTGTTGTAGCATTACAATCATTACTTATATTAACAACTCTAGCATAATCACTCAAGTTAATATCTTTCATAGAGTTAGCATCCCAATACCCTGTAGTCGCCTGCATAAGTTCAACCGAAGCACCAAATATAGCCTCTTGAACAAGATTATTTTCCATCCCCTTAGAGTTTACTTGCATCATCATAGGCAGAGAAACAACAGCGATAGCAATAACAACAATAGCAAATATAAGCTCTATCATGGTAAAAGCAGTTCTAAATGTTGTTCTTACCACATAGTTCTCCCGTTAGTTTTTACTGTCCCTGTCTTATTTGTTTGAGCATCTGTTTCATGTTTTCCTACCCAACCATTTCCTTCTTTGTTAAACTCTACTTGAAAGGAGTTTGTTTTTGCATTTGCATCATCTTCATTGTAAATTAACCAGTTTGAGGCGTTTACTTCCATTGTTGTTGTGTATGGATAGCCTAAAGTTCCATCGTAAGTAAACTGAACTGTAGCTGGATTAACTGTATTATCCAAAGTATCATGACCTGCAGTATCCTTACTTGTTACTTTATTTATACCATCTTTTTCAACTACACTTGTAACATTGCCATCTTTACTACTAACATGTAAAGTATTTTTATACCATCTAATGTCATTTGAATGTTTAACACTTGGAAGTAGTGCTGTATTACATCCATTTCCAAAGCAGTATATTTGATAATAGATTTTTGCAGTATATGGATTGCCAGTAGGAACTGTATATCGTTGTTTTCCAGCATTAGCACGACCATACACCATAGTCGCATTTCTATCATTGTTTGATAAAATATTATTTTTTGCAACAACTGGACTATGGTTAGTATCAGAAACTTCTAAGCCATTAAACTTAACTCTAAAAGGGTTTAAAGAGCTATTTGTTTCTCTATTAAAATTAATTCTAACAGCTAAAGGTGCAGTACCATTTTTGTCCGAAGTAAAGAGTGTTCTTGGTAGCGATTGCAGACTAGCATTTCCGTCTGTTAGTGGACTTGAAGAATTTTGGTTGGAATTTATCTCTTTATATAATATAAAGGAATGTGTTGTTGGCAATTGAGGGTTAGCAATAGTAAAATTTAGATCAAAATTAATACTCTCAGCGTAGCAAGATGCAGAAAAATTTGGAGTTACAACATTGTTACTATTTTTAGCTGTAACATTAAGGTCGTAAATAATTCCCATTTTATCAAGGTCATTTGATACATATGTAAATTTATCACCGTGGTCAATAATGTTTTTTAAGGATATATCAAAATGGTCTGGAATGATAGTCAAGTTTATATCAGCAGGTGTTATAAATCTCTGAGTATCATTTGTATCATCACTATCAACAATAGCAAACTCACTACCATTTTTTTCTCTCAAAACTATATTCCATATTCCAACATTCGACAAGCTTGTTGTAGCATTCATCTCTCCATTGGTAAAATTATCATTCATTATGATATTTAAGTTGCTATTTTGACAACTTCTTGACAAATCTGCTAAAGTAGTATTAAAATCTAAACTAGAAGATGGCTCATTATAGCCAGTTGTAGGATTACTAGTTCCATCAAGAGCTTTATATGTAACATTAATATCTTTAGCTTTTACAACTTTTCCATTTAAGTCTGAAACCTCAAATCTATCAGGACGAACAGCAAAATTATCACTTGAGTAACAAATATGCCATGTCGGCGTTCCCGATGTTGAGGCATTACAATCATACACTTGGGGAGAACTATTACAAGAAAGGGAAGGATATAAATAATAAGAGGTAGTCCCTGTAGTATTTTGTTCATAAGTAACACACAACTTAAAACCTACTACGGCATTTTTATTCGCTGATGACACTATAAAATCATTTGATCTTGCAATATGGTTAGTGCTAGTTACATCAAATTGTATAGAATTACTAATTGGACTATTTGAGCCTTTAGGGTATATAGCAACATCCACAGAACCTGTACCTTGTTTTGTCTCATACGCGTTATTGT
>JALTUB010000187.1 GCA_027047745.1 Sulfurimonas sp. | reverse complement strand
TTATCCCAAAACTTAACTTCATCACTGCTCTCTATCTTGATTCCAGCGTTAGAACCACCTTGCCCGCTTCCACTTGTATTTCCAGTGGAAGAAGAACTGTCTGTAGAGCCACCAGAAGCTGATGTAATCCCACCACTAGAAGATGATGCGCTAGATAGTGTAACATCTGTACTTCCCTCACTTTTTCTTTGTGAAAGAATATAGTCAATGGAAAAAACTTTAGTTGTTAAGTAAGATATCTTAAGTATATTGTTTTGTAGTGTGTATGATAAGTTATTTTCTACTAGTATAAGATTTAGAACTTCATCTATAGTTAAATCTTTTATATTTGTTTTGTTTAGCGTTGAGTTTAAAAGCTTTTGTGCATTTGGATCTGTTACTATGATACTAAAAGAACACTCATCACTTAGTTGATCTATGAAGTCCATAATCTTTGTGTTTTTTGTAGAACTTATGGTGAAAAGTTCATAAGTACAGTCTGCAAAACTACTTGTTGACAACATAAGAGCCAAGGCCATTGAGTAAATCGATTTTGTTATGAGCTTCATTGTTAATCCTACTTAATTTTTAAAGGTTATATTTCTATTTTGACTTCGTGTTGATAGCAAGAAAGTCTTTTTGTTTTTTGTTAATTGAACAGAATATGAGTTAATCTTAACGATTTTATAGCCACTAATTTTTTCACCTATCTTATACCATTTTCCATTTATACGAGCCGTTTTGTTCATTATTATCGACAAATCAAACTTATTGTTAAGATTAGTTTTTTCTCTTTTCTTATATGATTTAGTATATGTTTTTATTTTACTATTTTTATAAGTTTTTTTGCCTTTTTTATTAGAGAAATATACAAAGGGGTCTTTTATCTGTGATAACTCTTTCATATCTATACCAGAACGAGGAGGTTTAATAGCCTCAATCTGTTCATTAACCCATTTTAAATCATTTGCAGATAAATTTACTACTATTAAGATTAATATTGAAAATAAAACTTTTTTCATTAGTATGTTATCCCCCAAACTGAAATTTCTAAAGAGGTTTTTAAGCTATCTTTAGCTTCTAAATCCATTTTATGTATATCTACCACAAGATCACTTTTTTCCAAAGAGTTTATAAATTTTAATGTATTTTTATAGTTTCCAGTTGAATTTATCTCAATATTTAGGATATGCCCAAAAGAGTGCTTATTTGTAGCATATTTATTTGTTAAATCAAGAATTTTTATGCTGTTTTTTTTAGCCTTACTAGAAATCGAGTGTAGATATTCACCCCAAGCTCTTTCATCATAAATCAAAGAAGATATAGTCTCTATCTGCTTTTTTATATATGCATTAGTCTCTTTTTTTTGTTCTACTTGTTTGTTTATATCTTTTATCTCTTTGGTTAATCTATTGATCTTTACTTCTGGGTTTCTTTGAAGAAATAATTTATAAGAGTTTATACTCTTGTTTAATGAAACAACTTCTCGTCTTGTCTTATCAAATCCATTAAATGAACTATTCCAAAACAGCAAATAAGAAAGTGCAATTATTACAACAACAACCATAGCATAAGTCATGTAAACATCTTTTTCGCTCTTGTCTTGAAAATAAGTGTCTATTTTATGTAAATAGTTTTCAATATTTATTTTCATAATATTTCAACCTTTAGTTCACTTATGTATAGTCTGCTTTTTTCTTTGTAAAATATCTCTTCAAGCGAGAATGTAAACTTTTTGTCATGAACCTCTGTTAGATATTCAACAAGTTGAGTAATCTTCTTATCTTGATTGGAAAGCAGGTTGAGTGTAAAAACTTTATGCCCTTTATCTTCATTGTATTTAACAGAGTCTAGGTTGACATCAAACTTATTCAAATCTTTTGTTAACATAGCTAATAATTTAGCTTTCATAGGATAATCAACTTTTATCTTATGTATTTTTATAAGAGTATTCTTTTTCTCAACATACTCTTTTTTCTCTTTTTCTAGTAATGCTAAAGATTTGGATTTGTCCACTTCTCTATTTTTAAGAATAGCCTCTCTTGTAGCTTTTTTATTTCTAACTTTATTGTTTTTTTCTACTAATAAATTATGCTGTAAGTTTTGTGCATAAGTTAATACCCAATATGTTACAGGGTATGCAAATGCAATAATCAATGATGCTGCTATAAGTACAAGAAGTTTACCACTATCTCTTTGAATAAAAATTGGAGGACGATGATATATAGTAAAGTTAGATAGATACTTTTCTTCATTTGGCAGTGTTGTATAAATCTGCATTAGATAGTGGAGTTGGTCAATAAACTCACCATTGTTATCAAAGCCATAGTCAAAATTAAACTCGTCTGTTTTTACATTGATTTCAACTTCAAGCATCTCATTGAGTTGTGTAAGAGTATCTATTTGAGAACCTATATAAACTTGCTCAAATTTTTCTATATCAAAAGCTCTTTTTGTATAAGCTAATATGTCATTAACATTTGCAAATAGTTCTTTATATAGTTTGATAAAATACTGTTTATACTCACTCTTTGAATTTTTTAAGTTTATTTTTGAATAAAAGTTTATAAAATCATCATACTCTATCTTTTCACCATATAGTTCGCAAAATCTTTCATGCATTTGTATAAAAGAGTATTTTATTGATTTGGTATAAACAAACTCTTTTTCAGAGTAAATTGTTACAAAGGCATCATTTGTCTGAATATATATAAAACAGTGAGTTCCATTAAGTTCTATAATATCTTTAGAATATAAAGATTTTATTAAAAGTGGAGCAGGAATTATTGTGTCAAGATATTTTATCTTTTCTATTGTATTTGTAAAAGTTTCATTTAGTGTTAGTGGATCAACTATAAAAACATGAAAATATCTATTTTCTTGGTCTATATTGCTAAAAGATTTTATATATTGTATATGATACTCGACTGCATGATCAAGACCTAAATCATCATAAGCTTTAGAAGTGATAGCGTCATATTCATCTTCTTCTAATACATTTTTACTGATTGATACAATGGCATTTATAAAATCACTTGTGTTTAAATAAGATATTGCAAGTTGTTCTTTTGAGTATTCTGGTGCTGTCGTTTCACCTAAGAAACTAGAAACCCCTGTGAAATATTTATCTCTGTATGGATTTACTGAAATAACACTAGAAAAAGACTTTCGTTCTTTTTTACTCATCGTCTATTAATCCTATTTGAAGTTTACTGTTGACATAAAACAAAAGTCATTTTTGTTATAAAATTCAATTCTATAAGCTTTATCACTATTGTCAAGCGAGAACCTTTTTTGCAAATCACTTCGTTTTATTTTTATATTAGACTCATCAGAATGTTTTTTTCCCTGATAGCCTATGATATTGACACGATAATTTTTACTTTTAACTATTTTAAAATCGTCATTTACAAAAAAAGATGAAGCTTTATCAACAGAAATTTTATTTCCATCAGCAATTACATCAAACTTGTTTTGACAATTATTAGATAATTTAAAATACTGAGGCTTTAGTGTGGTAATTTTTTTATTACCAATATAAACCAGGTATCTGCCTTTAACCTTCTTGATCCCTCCTAGAGGATTGGAAAAACTAAACCTATTACCTGCTAATTTTATCGGAACGAACCTTAAAGATTTTTTGATATTGTCTAAATCAAGGTTAAAGTTACTATTTATGCTCAAAAAGCCATATTCTTTAATGATTTTGTTAATACTTTTAGTGTTTAAACTAAAATTTCTTGTAAAAGATATATCCATGATCTTCATATACTCTTCAATAGCAATTAGTTGATAGTATATTTTTTGACTTAGGCTAGATAAATTTTTACTTGTTTCGATAGCAAAAGCTGGTTTGTTATTTCTTATTGCAAAATATGTTAGGGAGTGTTGCATTGCTCTGTTTCCAAGCTTAGTTTTAGTGTTTTTTACATTAAAACTATGATGTTTTTGTATTAATTTAGTGTTGATATTACTCTTTACTGTTGATGCAATATTATTTAGATTTCCAAACTCCTGCTCTTCTTTTAAATTACACTGGTCTATTACGCAAGTTTGACCCCAAGCAGTTGGGTTAAATATAGTTCCTTGATTGTCTCTTCTGTAAAAACCATGACCATCATGAAGGTTTAACACTAAGGAAACATTTTTAGATAAGATTATTTTTTTAACTTCATCTACTATCTTTTTGTCTTTGTCACCTTTTTTTATTCCAGCAAACTTTCTATTCATATCTCCATGAATTCCCCGTCTATTAGCCATAATACTATATTTGTTTAAATTTGGAATAATCCATAAATTTTTAGATTTTATATTGTAATGTGTTGCTAAGATTGATGCAGCAAAGTAACCACCAGGTTCATTTCCATGTATCCCACCTATGACAAGTAGAGTAGTGTTTGAATCACTATTCTCTTTTTTTATAAGTTGAATATCATCACTTGCATAGATAGATGAAGCAATAAAAAGTAATGTAAAAAAAAATATTTTAAAATTCATATTATTTTTCAGTTAAAATTTTAATTTTTTTATCTATTAATTTTATCATTAGAACTTTATCCCCAGTAAATTCAAAACTATTTGATTTATAATACTCTTTAAATGAAATCTTATATAAGTTAGTTGTATTAGGGTAAGGTATGACATTTAAGTCTGAAAAAACAATCTCTTTTTTCTCTTGTTTTTTGAATATTCTTGTTTTATAAGAAACAAAAGATTTATAATCTACTCCATCAAATCTAACAAAGTCATTGGAGTAAAAACCTAGATATTTAGCTGTCTCATTATATGTCCAACTGTATCGCCACTTATAAAGTTGAGATAAGATTATTGATAAGTTTTTTTTAGAAATATTTTCTTTAATATCTGATTGATTTATTATAAGAAGAGTTTTTGTTATATCAAGATGCTTATTTAAACACTCTATACTATCATTATGTATTGCTATGCAACCTTTTGTAAAGTTGTCTCTTTTTTGATTTAAAGGTAAGCCATGTATCCAGATGCCATGACCATTTTTACCAAGATATTTATCATAACTATTTGGATAAGAAGTTACAAAAGCAAGAGGTCCATAAAATGGGTCTACCTTTGATATTTTTTTTGTAATGGTGTATATACCTATAGGTGTTCTGAGATCACCCTCTTTGATCTTATTACCTCTATATTTTCCTGTAAATGCACTATACTCTTTTTTTAACTCAAAAGAGTTGTTATTGTCTTTCCTATAAACGCATAATGTTGATTTGTCTTTATCACATGTTAAGATATTAGTATATGATTCTATATATCCAAAAGTAGTGTTTTTATTTTTAAGATACTTGTCCCAATACTCTCTTTTAGATAGTTCATTATCCATCTGTTTTTCGATGTTTTTAATACCGTGTATTCTATAGTCTGTTAAAATATCAGAAGCATTGAGTGACATATTTAAAATTAAAAATAAAAAGAGTATATAAACTTTATTTTGCATGGTCATACCCTATCTCTTTTAAAAAGTTGACATCTTTAGTCCAGCCTTTTTTAACTACAACTTGTAGATTTAGATAAGCTTTTTTCATGCTAAGTCTTTCTATTTTTTCACGAGCAGATTTCCCAATGCGTTTAATGGACTCTCCACCTTTGCCAATTATTATGCCTTTTTGAGACTCTTTTTCTATGATTATTGTTGCATATATCCTGTCGAT
>JALTUB010000186.1 GCA_027047745.1 Sulfurimonas sp. | reverse complement strand
CATTTGCAACATTCCCAGCAGTTTTTTAGCGGTAAAAGGCAAAAACGGTTCGGCCACAATAGACAGGTTGGCAGTGATTTGCAAGGAAATATTCAAGATTGTCTCCACGCGTTGCGGGTCTGTTTTGAAGATTTTCCAGGGCTCATTGTCAGTAAGATATTTGTTGCCGAGGCGTGCCAGGTTCATCATCTCTCCGAGTGCTTCGCGGAAGCGGTAACGATCGATGCTTTCCGCAATTTTTCCGGGAAATGCTTTCAGGCTTTTTAGCGTTTCCGTGTCAATATTCTGCAAATCGTGGCGTGGAGACACTTTACCATCGAAATATTTTTTGGTAAGCACCAATGTGCGGTTTACAAAATTGCCGAAAACGGCCAGCAGTTCATTGTTGTTACGTGCCTGAAAATCGCGCCAGGTAAAGTCGTTGTCTTTTGTTTCGGGCGCGTTGGCAGTCAGCACATAACGCAAAACATCCTGTTTTCCGGGAAATTCTTCAAGATACTCGTGCAACCACACGGCCCAGTTACGGGAAGTGGAAATTTTATCATTTTCCAGGTTCAGAAATTCGTTGGCCGGCACATTGTCGGGGAGGATGTAACTTCCTTCTGCCTTGAGCATAACCGGAAAGATGATGCAATGAAACACGATGTTGTCTTTTCCGATAAAATGCACCAACTTGGTATCGTCCGATTTCCAGTAAGGCTCCCAGTCTTTGCCTGTATTTTGGCTCCATTCGCGTGAAGCGGAAATGTAGCCGATGGGTGCGTCAAACCACACGTACAGCACTTTGCCTTCGGCATCTTCCAACGGAACTTTCACGCCCCAGCTCAGGTCGCGGGTAACGGCACGCGGTTTCAGCCCCTGGTCAATCCACGATTTTACCTGTCCGTAAACATTGGTTTTCCAGTCGTTTTTATGGCCTTCCAACACCCATTCCCGCATAAAATCTTCATACTGGTTCAATGGCAGATACCAGTGTTTGGTTTCTTTCAGTACGGGCACATTGCCACTCAGCGCCGACTTGGGATTAATGAGTTCCAGCGGGCTTAGCGAGGTGCCACAACTTTCGCACTGGTCGCCATAAGCTTTTTCGTAACCACAATGCGGACAGGTACCGGTGATGTAACGGTCGGCGAGAAAAGTGTGTGTTTCTTCGTCGTAATACTGCTCGTTGGTCTTCTCTATGAATTTCCCAGCATTGTAAAGTTTTGTGAAAAACGCCGAAGCAGTTTCGTGATGTATCGGTGCCGAAGTGCGTGAGTAAACATCAAATGAAATACCAAATTCTTTGAAAGATTTTTTGATAATGCCGTGGTAACGGTCCACGATATCCTGTGGCGAAACACCTTCTTTGCGCGCTTTTATGGTGATGGGCACGCCATGTTCGTCCGAACCGCCGATGAACAATACATCCTCGCCTTTGGAACGCAGGTAACGCGCGTAAATGTCAGCCGGCACGTAAACGCCCGCCAGATGGCCAATGTGGATGGGTCCGTTGGCATAAGGCAACGCCGATGTGATGGTATATCTCTTGAATTTTTTACTCATCTGCTCTTTTTTCTGTAATTTCGGCAAAG
>JALTUB010000185.1:6502-16980 GCA_027047745.1 Sulfurimonas sp. | reverse complement strand
AAAATATTTTTGGTCTGCTTCATGAAGAGGGCATAGGAGTAGATAAAGATAATCTAAAAGCTTTTTCATGGTATAAAATCGCAGCAAACAAAGGTCTAGCAAAAGCAGAGTTTAATCTGGCACTTTGCTATAAGATGGCTAAAGGATGCAAGATAGATTATACAAAGTCTATAGAGTTCTTTGAAAAATCTGCAAAGCAGGGGCATAGTCGCTCTTACTTTCATCTTGGTGATATGTATGAAAAAGGTTTGGGTGTAGATGTAGATATGAAAAAGTCAAAATATTATTATAAAGAATCTGCACTAAATGGTTATAAAGCAGCGTATGATAAGTTATAGTAAAGCAGGAGTAATAAATCTAAATATACAATAATACATATTATGCTATAATATTAACTCAATCTATAAAATAATATAGATTGTTGTATTAAAAGGAGAATTATGAAATTTTTAAATGTTTCGATGTGGGATAATGAAATTGCACTTATTTCAGAAAATTCTAACCTTATATATTTTGAACTTCAAAATGAGAAACAGAGATGTATCTCTCCTTTAAAATTTGAACACACTACTTTAGTAAAAGAAAAAGAGTCTGAGATAGATAAGCTTGGACTCTTAGCAGATGCGATCTCTGGGTCATACGGAAAAGAGTATTTTGATAAGTTTTATTTTAACAATTATGGCAAAAAAGCAACTCTTTTAAAAAGATTATCATTTATTGGAAGTAATGCCATAGGTGCAATGTCATTTTCCCCTTCGATAAATAGTGAAGATGTTGCTATACAAATATCACTCTTAGAATTTAAACAAGAAAGTATAAATGTATATGAAGGTCAAGAAAGTGATATTGCTTTTTTTATCGCAAAGTCTAATAGTGGAGCAGGTGGTGCTAAAGCCAAAGGTATTGCAAAATATAATCCTTTCACAAAAGAGATAGAATTAAGTAATAGCATAACTACTAAAGAAGATTTTATACATGCAATAATCAAGTTTAACACAAAGACGGGTGTAGAAGCAAAAAAAATAAATGATGAACTTAAACTTGAATATGTTTATTACCTTTTAGCTAAAGAATCAGGTTTAGATATGAGTGACTCATATTTAGAGATTGACAAAGATGGTAACTGTTATTTTATTACCAAACGATTTGATATAGATGCAAATGCAAAAGAGTACCATGTGCATTCTTTAGCTGGAATATTTTCTCATGATGCTAGTTCTTTTACTATGGGATATGAACTGTTATTTAGAGCATCGTTAATGCTACAAGTTCCAAATGATAATATGCTTCAAATATATAAAAATATGATTTTTAATTTAGTTTATGCCAACAGAGATGACCATTCACGCAATTTTTCTTTTTTGATGGATGAAAATTGTGCTTGGTCTTATGCTCCAGCATATGATCTTACATACACTGGAAGCAATGTAAATTTCAATCATCATCAGCTAACTATTGATAAAAAATTTGCAAAATCTGCACGAGCCTTACAAATAAATAAGTTAGCAAAGATTGGAAATATTACTAAGCCATTAGAGATAATAAAGAAGATGATAGAGATAAAACATCAGAGGCTTAAAAAATTGTGTAATGAGTATGAGATTGATGATGTGATTGTTAAATCAATTTTAAAAGATACCCAAGAGATTGATAAGAGGTTTGGAGATATACATGACTGATATAGAATTTTCTTTGCAGACAAGTGAAGAAATAACTCAAGAGTTGGCAATCAGAGCAAAAGATATGCGTACTCATCTAAATATTTCTCAAGAAGATTTTGCAAAGAAAGCAGGACTCAATTACCATACATATGCTAGTTTTGAGAGAAGTGGAAAAATATCATTAGAGCGTTTTATAAATGTTGTTAGATATTTAGGTAGAATAGAAGAGATAAATAAACTTTTAGTGCTTGATGATATAGAGCGAATAGGTTTAAAAGAGTATTCAAAAGTTATATCTAAGAGTAAAAGAAAAAGAGCTTCTAAAAAAAGTATTTAAACACTTATTTCAAAAGTAAAACCAAAGAAAGTCTATCACTTACATGAAGCTTAGAGAAAATAGAACTTATATGTGCTTTTACTGTTCTTGTTGTTATATCTAGTTTTTTTGCTATGGCATCATTTGTTAAGCCATCTAGGATAAGATAAACAACCTCTACTTCTTTTTGAGACAATCTGTGATCTATGAGAGTCTTAGAATCTTCACTTATTGTATATTCATCAGAACTTTTGATAAGGCTTGTTGTGAGTTCTGGGTATGTCCAAACTTTTCCATCTACGACAGTTTGAATCATCTGATTAAAGTTTGCAGATGACATCCTACTGTTTCCGTATGCTTTTACTCCATGCCCTATAAGCATTTTTCCTGATGCAATCTCTGGTACTTTTTCTAAAATTATACTATTTTTTGGAAGTTTGTTTGTTGCTATGAGTTTACTTATATCTTGTGCCATTGAGTCATAGTCGGCGATTAGTATAAATGGCTTACTAAAGGCAGACAAGATATTTTCTAAAGAGTTTATATCATAAGAAGTGATAGTATTCTCTAAAAAATTGTTTATTTTCAACTCATCTATAATATCAATATCTGAACTAAAAAATATCATTTGCATAATTATCTCTCCGAAAAAACATATTGTTTTGATTTTAGTATAGGTTTAAGTATGTATTGCATAATCGTTTTTTTACCAGTTACAATATTGACAGTTACCATCATCCCTGGAGTTATTTTAAGAGGATGCTCTTTTGTGCCTAAGTAATTTTTATCGGTTACTACATGGATAAGATAAAATGTTCTATCTTTTTTATCTGTAATCGTATCTGGTGAAATATTTAAAACTTTTCCTTTAAGCCCTCCATATATTGAGAAATCATAAGCAGATACTTTTACTATAGCATCAGCATCAGGATGTATAAACGCAATATCGCTAGGCTTTATTTTTATCTCAAGATATAGTTTTTTGTTAGTCGGTACCATCTCTACCAAGTCAGCACCAGGTTTGATAACACCACCTACCGTATTTACATAAAGTTTTTGGATGATACCATCAACAGGAGCTTTTACCATAGTTCTATCAACTTGGTCACTATATTCTACTTTTTTAGTTTTAAGTATAGATAACTGTGCTGTAACTTTGTTTAGCTCTTCTTTTGCTTTGTTTATAAACTCTTGTCTCGATGCTATTCTCTTACTTTTATACTCTTCTATTGCATATCTTAGTCTAGGAAGAGATAAAGTTGCTGCTTCTGTATCATTTTCTATACCATTTGCTTCTCTTTGAAGCTTTAAGAAATCTACCTTAGATTTTACTCCCTGTTTTACCATAGGCTCTGTCATAGAGATTTCTTCTGTTACATATCCTAAAGATTTTTTTAGAGTTCTGATTTTTGCTTTCGCTTCTTTATACTCTTGTTTTCTCTGTTGTATTTGATGAACTATAGAGTTGTCTTTTGCTTTTTGTTCTTTTTTATCAGATATATAAAGTTTTTTAGCAAGTCTGATTTGTTCAAGAAAATTTTTATTATCTGTTTTTATTGTTTTAAACTCTTTTCCATTTGCCTCAGCTTCTAGTCTAAGTTGTTTAGCCATAAGTTCATTGTGTTTCATCTCGTTAGTCTCTGCAGATGACATTGATTTTGAGTTATTTATTTTTATAAGAACTTGACCTTTTTTCACAAAATCACCCTCATGAAACAATATAGACTCTACGATACCACCTTCAAGGTTCTGAACAACTTGATTATCGCCATAAGGTATAACCTTTCCACTTCCTCTGGTTATCTCATCAATAGAAGTAAAAGAAGCCCATATAACAAATAAAATAAAAGTGACAAGCCAAATCTTAAGAACCCTACTTACACGAGATGGAGTCTGTTGGAGTATCGCCGAACTTAAAGAGTTCATAAATTCATAATCTTTTGAAGTGTATTCGACTGGTTTGTTGTTTTTCTTCACTATTTTGCTCCTCCACCAAGTTTTAGTATAGCTTCTTCTTTTGGTGCATCTATGACAAGTTTACCATCATTTATAACCATAACCCTATCCACTATCTTAAGTAGATTCATTTTTTGCGTTACTAAGATAGAAGTTTTCTTCTCTAATGCTTCTTCAAGATTTTTTAAAAGTTTTGCTTCAGTAATCTGATCCATAGAGTTACTAGGCTCATCCATAAGCATTACAGGAGTATCAAGTAAAAAAGCTCTTGCTATTCCGATGCTTTGTCTTTGTCCACCAGATAATCCCATCCCTCTTTCACCTATTGGCATCTCATAACCTTTAGGGTGTCTTTTGATAAACTCTGATGCTCCACTTATCTGTGCAGCTTTTATCATAGCCCCATCACTTGCATGAGAGGCTGTAAAAGTTATGTTCTCTTTTACAGTTCCTCGAAAGAGCATAATATCTTGGGAAACATAACTCATGTTTTTTCTAAGATCAGCAGGGTCGATTTGCTTTAAGTCTATGCCATCTATAAGTATTTGTCCAGAATCAGGCTCATAGAGTCCGAGTATAAGCTTTTGTATAGTGCTTTTACCCGAACCGATACGACCAATGATACCTACATGTTCACCTGGATTTATAACAAAAGATACACTTTTAAGTGCTGGTATTTCTGTGTTTGGATATGAAAATGTTACATCAACAAACTCAATATGACCACTAAAGTTAGGTCTTTGAACAAAATCTTTACCCTCTGGGCGTTCACTTGGTTGAGATATGATGTCGTTTAAAGTTTCATAAGAAGTTTTAGTATCTTCATAGTTTGACATAAGTCCCGCAACTTGTCCCATAGGAGCAAGCGTCCTTCCTGTAAGTATAACGATAGCGATAAGTCCACCCATAGATAGTTTAAAATCCCCTATGAGATAGACACCATAAACTACTATCATGACAGTATTTAACTGTATCAAAAGTTGCGTTACAGTAGGGATAGAAGAAGTTAGCAGACGAGATTTTAAACTTTTACTTGCTATCTCACCAGTTGATTCTTCCCATTTGTATTGGATTTGGTTCAATGCACCTAGTGTTTTTAGAGTCTCTATATTGTTTAGCGTCTCTATAAGTATAGAACTTTTTTTAGCACTTGCTTCATGTGTACTCTCGATAGAAGCACGAAGAGGTTTTTGTATGAAAAAGGTATAAGTTAAAATAAACCCTATAGTTATCATAGGGATAATCACTATAGTCCCTCCTATGTACCCAATCACAGCTAAGAAAATCACTGCAAATGGAAGGTCTATAAGAGCAGCCATTGTTGCATTTGTAAGAAAACTTCGTATATTGTCAAAGTCTTTTAGATTACTAGAAAAAGAGCCAACAGAAGCAGGGTGATGTGCCATTTTAAGGTCAAGCACTTTTTCAAAGATGATAGAGGACATGATGATGTCACTCTTCTTTGCAGCTAGTTCAAGTAGATAGGTTCTTGTAAATTTTGCAAAAGTATCCATAATATAAATTACGACAACACCTATGGCAAAAACCCAAAGTGTCTCAATGGCATTATTTGGCACAACTCTATCATAAACATTCATAGTAAAGAGTGGAGATGCTAAAACGAAAAGGTTTATAAGTAGTGAAGCGTAAAGAACATCTTTATAAGTTCCAATAGATAGTTTAAGCGTACTCCAAAACCAATGTTTCTGTTTTATATCAAGAGTTCGTCTGTTATCTTCTTCATACTCAAAAGCTTTTTTCACCATAAACCCAAAGCCGATATACTCATCTGATAAATCTTCTGTATCAACCCACTGTTCAATAGGCTCTTCAGCAGGCATGATAATCTTAGCCTGAGTTCCATCTTCGTTAAATCTATCTAAAATACAAGCACCTTGGTTTGATAACAGTAAGATCATGGGTAGTTGTAGCTTAGAGATTTGAGATATAGGTCTTCTTATGATTGAAGATTTAAGACCTGCACGAGCAGCCGCACGAGAAAACAGACCTTTAGCATTGTTTATGGAAAACAGCTCTGGTGCTTCAGCCCCTGGTTCTATAGGTAATCCAGCAGTAAGAGCTTCTGCAGAATAAGGTTTATGATAAAGTTTAGTAAAGAGAACTAAACAATCAAGTAAAGCGTCCATTCTAAGGTTATCAGCACTTGTTATCAGCATATAAATATTCCTTTTTTAATTTTTATGAGTTAGATTAACATTATTGTAAGCAATATTTTTATCACCCAAAACAGTATCTACAAGAGTTCCCATAGCATTTAGGATTCTATATTTTGCGAAAAGTAGATCATACTCTGCTGTAATGATTTGAGATTTTGAGCGTATAAAATCATTTTGAGTAGATAATAAGTCAAGAAGTGAACGGCGACCCAACTCATACTCTTTTTGGTATAGAGTCAATGTCTTTAAAGAGTATTTTTTATATTCTCTTAGATGTATAAGCTGTTCTTCGATTTTTGTATTAGCGGCCCATGCTAAGTATAAATCTTGCAAAAGATTTAGTTTTAAGCTGTTTTTAGTCTCTTTTTCTTGTTGAATGTTAGTTAAACTTTTTTCAACTGCTGCTTTATCTGCAAATCCATTAAAGAAGTTGTAAGAGAGGTAAGCCATAGCGCGAAATCTATCATTATTTCCCTCGATAGCACTGAGATTTTTATTCATAGATTCAGATATTTCAATATCTATCTTTGGATAATAAACTGATTGTTTCTCTTTTTTAGTTGCATTAGCAAGTTTAATATTATAATCACTTACCAGTATAGAAGGATTATTTTTTACAGCAAATTTTAGAGCATCTTCTCTGCTTGAAGGAAGTGTTACATCTAGCTTCGGTTTGATCATCTCTTTTGGAACGAGTTCTCTACCTAAAATATTTTCTAGCTTATATGAAGCATTGAGTGTAGTGTTTTCTTGAACGACAAGGTTTGATTTTGCAAGAGCAAGTGAAGATTCTATCTTATTTACTTCTGATAGTGTTGTGAGACCAGCATCATATAGTTTTTGAACTTTAATAAATATATCTTGGTTAATATCTATATTTTCTTGAGCAGTTCCGATTAACTCACTGTTTTTCATAACTTGCAAGTATGAGTTCACTAGTGTAAATGCTCTATCGTTTACTTTTTCGATGTAACTATAAGCAGCAGAAACAGTTCTGTACTCTTGTCCTTTTACCTTATAAGTAGTTCCCATACCATTAAATAGATTTTGTGTATATTTTAAAGAGTTTTGATAGACATTGTAGTAGTTTGTTGTATTAGGAGCATTACGAGCTTGATTTCTTCTTTTAGTATCTTCCATACCAACACCAAGATTTAAGCTTAGTTTTGGATAGTAACCAGACTCTGCACTAAGTATATCTTTTTGAGTTGATTTATAATTTTGTAATCTTTCTAAGATAACAGGGTTTGTAGATAAAACTTCTTTAACTGATTGCTTGAGAGTCTGTGCGTTTAAGGATGTTAGTGTCGCAAATGCCAAAAGTATTTTTATCTTCATGTCTTACCTTTTTGATTATTATAACTTAAAAAATCAAAAAAACAACAATTTCTTTAGATTTGTTTTAACTTTTAGTGGATTTGGATAATTATGTTATAATTCTTAGAAATTTATGTGGGGGATTTATGGCTAAATTTTATTCTATATCAGTTATGCATGATTATGCTTTCGTCTTACACTTAGATAAAAAAAACAACAACATAACTATATTGAGCAGTGAAACAGTTGCTTATGATGAGTTGGAAGAATATTTCAAAAATAAAAGCAATCTATGCATAAGTCTTAACCAGACATTTGAATACTCTAAAAATATTTCTGTTCCTGTCGCTATAGCAAATAGTAAAAATGTAAAAAATTATATTAGCTATAAAATTCAAGAAGCCAATGAAAATATAGATGTTCTGTTCAACTACAAAAAACTACCTAAGCAAAATGACGAAAAAAATATAAATTATAGTGTAGAAGCACTAGATGAAAATAAATATTTAGAAGCTTTAAGTTTTTTAGACCATTACTCTAAAATCAAAACAACAACAACAAACAAATTTGCTCTTTTAAGTATAGCAAACAAATGTATAGATAATGATTATTATATCTGTGTATATACATACGCAAATACTATTTTGATTTTAGCAGTAGAACAAAAAGAGTTGATTTTTTCTCGTGCAGCTACCATAGTATCCCAAACACCAGAAACTATGCAGATTGAGATAGCTGAAAATATAACACAGACTATCTCATATATTTATAATGAATTTAGAGATATTGAGTTTACAACTTTAATCTTGTCTGGTTCAATCGCTCTTGATGATGCAATACCACAGCATATCGCAATGTTTAATGATCTAAATATAGCTATTTTATACCCAAACACTTTTGTAAAGAATCTACATGCTGATGAGTCTCAAGAGTATATACTTCCACTGGGTAGTGCCTTAGTAGAAAAGTCAAATCGATTTCCACCGAAAAAGATTTTAGGTTATAGACAATTTGATACTGTAACAGCCATAAGTGTTGTTATATCCTTTGTTATGTTGATATTTACATCATATTTGGTTTTTAATGGTTATGAAAACTATGAAAATTTGACACAAAAAAATAAACTCTTAAAACAAAAATATTTATATGCTATTTCACAAGCTAAGATGTTACCAAAAAAAGAGCTTGAAAATTATGAATACATAATAGATATGACTAAAAAATATTTAAAAGATAGCCCAACAGATGTGATAATAGAACTAAAACCATTGGTCTCTCTTGCAAAGCCAATTAAATTTCAATATGAAAATAAAGGGGGAGATGTTGTTTTTACTCTCTCTTTTGAAAAACAATTTGATGAACTTGTAAATCTGTATAAATTTGAAAAAAAGTTTGACAGTAAGTTTAATGCACTAAAAGAAAAACTTAAGATTACGAAAAAAACGACCGTTGATTATAAGAAACTTTTATATAGAACAGAGATAAGCAGACAAAAAAATAAGGTTGTAAAGCGTAAGCAAAGGCGAAAATTATAATGAAAAAAATTATTTTGATTAGTGCCAATATTATATTAGTTATTTTCTTATATTTTTTAAATATATGGTACGAAGATGAGGATGTAAAAATCCGACAGATAAATAAAAGCTATACAGAAAATATACGAAAACTAGATAAACTGGCAAAGATAAACAGATGGATAAGTGAAAATGTAAAACAGAACTTTATACCATTTCCAGATAGTGCTCAAAATGCAGATTTAAAATTGATTAGTTTTTTTGATACTTATGCAACAAAATATTCGTTTCAGGTGCAAAAATTCATATATAAAGATAAATATGCGCATTTTTTAAACATCAAATATACATTACCAAGAAGTAACTACACAAAATTAGTTCAATTTATGAAGCAAAAGTATAAGAGTGGCTATAAAATGTTGCAAAGTTTCAATGTCGATAAGGATACTCTGCAAGGAGAGTTGATTATCATACAGCCTTATCTTTTAGAAGAAAAAAAGAAAAAAAAGGGGAAGAAGTAGATGATGTATCTAAACAATAAACAGATGATACAACTTGCAATGCCTCTCTTGTTTGCGACTGTATTGCTATATCTTCAAGATGAAATCATGACACTTATGCATGAAGAACTACCACAACATGAAGCAGGAAAAATCCTAAGTGAAGAAGTAAATATGTATTTAAGAATAAATAATGATATGGATATATATAATACTATTGAAAAAAAAGTTAAAACAAGAGAAGCCTCTTTTGTATGGGTTGATAAAAACTTTATTTATAAGAAAAAAGCATTAAAAAGTGTTGTAAAAACTAAAAATAAGATAAAAAAATATGCTTGGAAGCTTGAAGCTGTTTTTCCTAAGCATAATATGGCTATAATCAATGCACAATTTGTTCATACAAATTCTACTATTAACAGTGCGAAAGTCATAAAAATAAAATTTGACAGTGTATTACTAAAAACAAGTAAAGGTTTACGATGGGTTCATCTGTTTCATTAAGTCTTATATTATTGCTATTTTTAAGTGGATGTGTGGAGAAAACTCCGATGCCATCAACAAAAAAGATAAAAAACAACAAGTCTGCAACAAAAGCTTTAAATGATTTTAAACAGTACAACGAGAAGAAGAAAAACAAAATTCCTCCAATGATTTTACCATCAGCGTATGAAAATATATCAGTATTTGATGGTGAAAGCATAACTTTTAGTGCAGAGAAGGCAAACTTATATAAAGTTTTATACTCCATATCTAAAATAGCAGGTCTAAATCTCATCATAGATAAAGATGTTGAAAAAAACATTCCTGTTACTATATCTGTAAAAGATGCAAACTTAGAGGATGTTTTACATATCATCATGCAGATGAGTGGATGTTACTATACACTCGATGGCAATATCTTACATGTTAAAGAGTATATGAGAAAAAGATTTAACATATCTTATGTTCACTCAAACTCCTCGTTTTCTACAAAGTTAGGTGGAGATGCCCTAAGCACTGCAACATCAGGAGGCTCGTCTGGTGGAAGTTCCTCAGGT
>JALTUB010000185.1:0-6402 GCA_027047745.1 Sulfurimonas sp. | reverse complement strand
GGTGGAAGTTCCTCAGGTCAAGGCATTTCAGGAAAATATTCACTTGATTACAAGACTCCTAAAGAGGCTAACGATTTTTACAAAAGTTTAGATGAAAACTTAAAGTCATTGATAAGTAAAAATGGAAAATACACGCTAAATAAATTTAGTGGTGTGCTTAGTGTTTATGATAAAAAGAAAAATATAGATGCCATAAGTAATTTCATAAAAGATATAAAAAAACAGTTCAACAAACAAATCTTGATAGAAGCGAAAATACTAGAAGTATCTTTAAATAAAACTCATCAACTTGGAATAGACTGGAACAATATCGGAAAACAGATTGCAGGAGCTAAGCCTTTTAACATTACACAATCTTTAGGCTTGAGTGGTGCAGTGGCTGGAACTATAAACTATACTTCAAACAATTATCATGTTCTTCTTAATGCTATAGATGAAAATGGAAAGATAGACACTCTATCAAACCCTAGGATAAAAGTTTTAAATGGACAATCTGCGATCATATCATCAGGAAAACTTGTGCCATACTGGGAAAAGAAGGTTGATATAGTACAATCAGTATCTGGACAACAACAAACAGTAACATACAATCGTCGTGATGTACTAGATGGTGTTACTATGGGTGTAACACCTACGGTTTTAGATAATGGTAGGATTATGCTAAATATTACCCCGATTTCTTCAAGTATTGAAGGGGAAAAGGTTTATCATAATGACCAAGGGGTTTCGGTTGCAACTGCACCTATTATTAACATAAAAGAAGCAGGAACGATTATCTATGCAAAAGATAACGATTTGGTACTTATCGGTGGACTTATTAGTAACACTATTTCTAAAAGCAATAAATCAATACCTTTTTTAGGAGATTTACCTCTCGTAGGTGCTTTGTTTAAGCAGGTAAACAATGTAAAACAGAAAAAAGAGTTGGTTATTTTACTAAGAATAAAGGTTATAGAGTAATGTTTCGTTTTATCATAGGAGTCTTACTTTTTACTTCAATCCTTGCAGCATCAAGTAGTGTTGGATTTACAAATAAAACAAAAGTTTCTAAGGTTTATACTGTGAGACTGTTTTCTGTAGGAAATAACATCTCTAAACATTCTATGTTATATCAAATCCCAACTAAATTACGAGATAAACTATATCTAGTAAAAGTTAAAAATGGAAGAGTAGCTTATTACTCACAAAGTTCAACTTACAGAAGTGCTTTAAAAAATTTAAAAAAGATAAAAAAATCTGGCTATAAAAAAGCTTATATCACAAAAGCAAGTAAAGATTATCTACAAATAAAGCAAAAAACAGATACTACAGAAAAAAAGACAAAGACAAAAACACAAACAAAAACACCAAAACTTTCTAAGTATGTTATATCTCAAATGATTGCCAAAGCAAACAAAGCGCATAAAAATGCAAATGATGAGAAAGTTATGATTTACTATGAAATGCTTATCTCATCAGGTGTAAAGAGTGAAAAGATAAAAAACAACTTATGCTATCTCTATGGTAAAAACGGAGCATGGCCACAGGCAAAAAATATCATAGATAAAGAGTTGTATCCATCTAGGTTGATTTATGCTTATGCAAATGGAGCAGTTCAAACATCACAAGAGAGTTTTTATAGTGATATGAGCGAGTATATCATGTTAGATAGAAGTGGACATCTTGCACTTTTAGCAGGTTACTACTTTGAACAAAATGCCAACAAAAAGAAAGCCTTTGAGTTTTATAAAATGGCATATGAAAAAAACAGAAATGATGTTTACAATATATATGCTTATGCACGATATTTAGACATCGTAGGTAAAAACAGTGCTGCTTTGAAGCTTTATAGAAATGTTTACAAAAGAACAAGAGAAAACACTCCACTTCATAAAGTTTTAGAGTCCATACTGCATAGATAAAGGATTTGTCATGAAAAAATCAGGATTTACACTCATAGAGTTATCTATAGTTTTAGTTATCATAGGTTTGCTAACAGGAGGCTCTTTTAAAGTCTTAAAAATCATGAGAGAAAGAGCCCAAATCTCACGAGCTCATGATGATGTTCAGGTTGCAAAACAGGCTGTTATCGGAAATACGATTTTAAATAGCAATACCTTGCCCTCTCAAGCTTTTTTTGATGCTAATCTTTCTGGAGTAAAAAACAATCAACATCAACTTTTTTATGCAGATGATACAGCACTGGAAACAACTAATATTTGTGCTGTCCAAACTACAACTTTAAAAGTAAAAACACCGACAAAAACTATAGATAACATTGCTTTCGTTGTTGCTTCTGAAGGAGCAAATCACAATATGCAAACAGCAAAAATTAATAATCAGGTAAAGACTTACGATTATGCGAAAAAAGTTGATGATAGTACATCCCCTGTAAATATAGTCGAAAACTATGATGATGTTGTGGACTGGGTTACTCTACCACAACTGCAACAAGAAGCAAGATGTCAAGACAATCAACTTCGTATTGTAAATACATCACTCCCAAGTGCAAATGCTGGTACAACTTATAATGTAAAGATAGTCATAGATGGGAAAAATTATTCCTCACCAGTGCTAACCTGTAACTTTTCTTCTTCTACTGGTGCTAATGGTTTTACTTCTGACTCAAGCAATTTTACCATTACAAATTCAAATACAATAGCCCATACAAGTACAGAAGTTGATTGTAATGTTACTGCACAAGGTGCTAAACCAACATCAAAAAAATTCACTATAACAGTTAATTGAGGAAACTAAATGCCACAAAATAAACCAATAGGAAAACTTTTAGAAGATGCTGGGTTTATAACACAAGAACAGATAAAAGTAGCACTAAATGTTCAAAAAGCAAATCCAATGTTTTTTGGAGAAATCCTTCAAGATTTGGATTTTGTTACATCAAGTGAGATTGCAGAAGCTATTGCTATGCAAAACGGACTTGAGTATGTTGATCTCTCGACTACAGTTCCAACACTTGAAGCACTAAAGTTAGTTCCACATGAAGTAGCAAAAAAACAAAATATTTTGCCTTTAAAAGTTGATGAGAGTGTGCTAACAGTCGCCATGAAAGATGTAAATGACATCATGGGTGTTGATTATCTCAAAAGAATATCAAGAAAAAATATCAAACTTGTTGTTACAGATGAGAGTGCTATAGCAAGATATAGTGAGATATATTATTATCAGATGAAAAACCCTATCGAAGCAGAAATCTTTGAACTGATAAAACAGACATTGGAAAACAAAGAGATAAATATACCAAATATGGTAAACCTGATACTTAACAATGCTATCAAAGATAGAGCTACAGATATACATATCTCACCTGAAAGTTCTGCTATCCACATCTTTTATCGTATTGATGGTGTTTTAAAACACTATTTTTCACTTCCTAAACAACTTCACTCTCAGATAGTAGCTCGTATAAAAATCACATGTGACTTGGATATTTCAGAACAAAGAAAACCACAAGATGGCTCGTTTAACTATACTTTTTTAAATGAAGAGTTTGATTTAAGGGTTTCAACTCTACCTACAAACCAAGGCGAAAATATAGTTATGAGACTCTTGGGAAAAGGAACTTCTCTTTTTAGTCTTAACGCTCTTGGAATGAGAGAAGAAAATAGTAAAAAAGTTGAACAATACTTTTCAAAACCTTATGGGATAGTTCTTATAGTCGGACCAACAGGAAGTGGTAAAACAACTACACTTTACTCAGCTTTGAGAAAAATAAACTCTTTAGAAAAAAATGTTCTAACCATCGAAGACCCTATAGAGTATAAATTTACTTTTATAAAACAGACACAGCTTCATGAAAAAGCAGGTTATACCTTTGATGCTGCTATCCGTGCTTTTATGAGACAAGATCCAGATGTTATGCTTGTCGGTGAGATTCGTGACCCTCAAACGGCAGAACTTGCAGTAAGAGCTTCTATAACTGGTCACTTGGTTTTATCAACCCTGCACACAAATGATGCTATCGGTACTATTCCAAGACTTGTGGATTTGGATATTCCTCCTTATCTTATTGGTTCAGGTCTGCTTGGTGTTATAGCTCAAAGACTTATAAGAAAACTTTGCAATTTTTGTAAAAAAGAGATTGAAGTAGAGAAAGAAGAGCTACTTAAGATAGGAGTTAGCGAAGATATTATCAAGATAAAACCAGACTATAAGATATATGAACCAGTAGGGTGTGAGCATTGTAAAAATACTGGTTACAATGGACGCGAGACAATCATAGAGATACTAGATGTAGATAAAGAGATAGAGTCTCTTATCACAAAAGGAGTAAGCACTTTAGAACTTCTTAAAGTTGCAAAAGAAAAAGGTATGCTTACCATGAAAGAGGATGGTTACATAAAGGTACTTAAAGGTATCACCTCTTTTTCAGAGATAGATAGGATTATCGACTGATGCATTTTTTTGTAAAGTTTCTTTCAGCAGAGGGAAAAACAGGCTTTGACTTTATAGAGTCACAAAGTTATGATTCACTTTTTAAAAAGTTTTCACAAGATGGTGCAATTCCCTTAAAAATCATCCCTTTACCTACTCTCATATCTGCAATCATCCCAAATACCTCCATCAAAGTATCTGCTGGTGAAGTAGTTGAGCTTATGGAGAGTCTTCATCTGATTATCAAGTCAGGTCTGCCTTTAAATGAAGGTTTGCAAGATTTGGCAAAAGAGAGTGATAACAAACGCTTTAGAAGTATGCTTCTCTCTATCGATGAAGATATTTACAATGGACAGTCCTTATCAAATGCTTTTGAAAAGTATAAAAATGCCATAGGTCCTATCATCTTAAATCTTATCAAGATTGGAGAAGAGACAGGGCAACTTGAAACAACACTCAAAAGAGCTGCCGAGTTTTTAAAAAGAACTATATCTTTAAAGAAAAAAGCAAAAAGTGCGCTTATCTACCCTTCTTTTGCTTTTGTAGCAGTTTTGGGTGCTATGTTTGTATGGATGATTTATGTACTGCCTCAAATGATGGGTCTTTTTAAAGATATGGATTTGAAACTTCCTCCTTTGACACTTGGTATCATCGCTGTATCAGATTTTCTCTCAGCATATTGGGCATATATGTTGATTGCTTTGGTATCTAGTGTCATACTTTTTATAGTTGCACATAAAAAGTATCAAAAAGTAAGATATTTTACAGATAAAATGGTTCTAAAAATCCCAGTTATAAAGCAGATAGTTTCAGGTTTCAATATCGCATTTATCTCAGAGTACCTTCGTCTTGCTCTTGTTTCTGGAGTTCCTATCTTCAACGCACTTGGGTCACTAACAGATAACTTAGAAAATGAGATTTTCAAAGAGGCACTAAAAAACTCAACAGAGGAAGTAAGCAAAGGCTCACAAATCTCTTCATCCTTTTCAAAAACAGGAGTTTTTAGCCCTTTTACGATAAGGATGATAGGAGTGGGAGAGTCTTCGGGAAGTTTAGACTCTCAGTTAGATATGATTGCCGAGCATTATTATGAAAGAGTCGATTACTTTGCTGAAAATATTGGAAAAGTGATAGAGCCTATCGTACTAATCTTTGTCGGTGGCTTCATGGCATTAGTCATAGCAGGACTAATGGGTCCTCTATATGACTTAATTTCACAAATGAAATAAAATGTCTTATTTGTGTATATCGTTAAACCATATTAGTAAATGTATGATATAATAACAGCAATATAAAAAACCTAAAAGGAGTTAAAATGAAAAAGAGAAGTGGATTTACACTTATAGAGTTGTCAATAGTATTGATAATCATCGGTTTGATTATCGGAGCTGTTATGAAAGGGAAGGACTTGATTAACAGTGCTGATCAGAAAAAGATTTACAATACTTGGCTAAAAGAGTGGGCAGTAGTAGCAAATCAATATCAAGATAGAACAGGTAGTGTTTTAGGTGATGGTAAAGCAAATGGTGGTACTCAAGACACTGAGGATGGTCTTATGGATAATGTTAATCTTTCAAATACTACAGCTGTGCAAGCTGTACTTAAAAAAGTAGGATTAAGTGTACCAGAAGGTTTAAATAATGGTGGATCCTATTTAATTAAAGGAAAATATACAAGAGCAACAGTAGCTGCTACGCTATCACCACAAGATGGTGGAAATGCAATATCTATGACTAATTTACCTACAGATGTAGCTATTGCGTTTGATAACATGGCAGATGGTGCAATGACTCCACAAACGGGTGACTTTCGTGCTAGTGATACTACTATCACTAATGCTGAAGGATGGCCAGATGCTTCTGCAACAGCAACCAACAAAGTTGCAGTATATCTAAAAATATAAATCTCTCGTTCCCATTCTCCGAATGGGAATGCCCTCAAAACCTAGATTAATCTGCTTATGATATAATCCCAAATGCGTTCATCCGAAGTAGATAAATTATTAAACAACAAAGATAAACTATTAACACA
>JALTUB010000184.1 GCA_027047745.1 Sulfurimonas sp. | reverse complement strand
ACCATTGGGCCTGTTGTAGTCTCAGCAGTTGCAAAAGCTGCTACAAAACCTTTAGATATCCATTTGATGGTGCAAAACAATACTTTTTTTGTAGAGCTGTTTGCACCCCTAAAACCCAAATATATCTCTTTTCATATAGAAGAGGAGAAGCACCCGCACAGACTTATTCAAAAAATTCGCTCTTACGGCATTAAGCCCGCTATCGTTTTAAATCCAAATACAATCCCCCAAGAGTTAGAGTACATCTTAGGTGATTTGGACATGGTACTGCTCATGAGTGTCAATCCTGGATTTGGAGGACAGAGTTTTATAGATACGGTCATTCCAAAAGCGATGAAGTTAGATGAGATGCGTAGACGTCTCAATCCTAAATGTCTCATAGAAGTGGATGGCGGCGTGAGCGATAAGAATATTCAAGCTCTTAAAGATGCAGGTGTTGATGTAGTCGTAGCCGGCAGTTATGTCTTTAAACATGAAAATCGCGCCGAAGCCATTAAGAGTCTGCAAATCTAATGCGTACAAAAATCTGCGGTATAACATCCTATAAAGATGCCATGATGGCAATAGATGCCGGTGCTGATGCACTCGGTTTTGTCTTTTATGAAAAATCCCCCCGTTTTGTTACGCTCACGCAGGCAGAAGATATCATTAAAAAACTGCCTCCTTTTGTAGAGAAAGTCGCTCTTTTTGTTAATACTGATGCAAAGACAATTAATGAAACATGCTACAGAGTTGGTGCAACCTTGGCACAAATTCATTTTGAAGCAAAGCCCTCTCTTTATGATGCACTCACAATCCCTCACATTAAAGTTGTGCGGGCACAAGCTAAAGAAGATATAGAAAAACATGCCGATGAATTTAGACTTGTAGATGCTTATTGCGAGGCATATGGCGGAGCAGGCAAGCGTATAAATTTAGAGTGGTTTGATGGTGTGGATTGCTCGAAGATTATTCTTGCGGGTGGCTTATCTCCTAAGAATATTGCTGCACTCAAGCCATATAGCTTTTATGGTGTTGATGTCAGTAGCGGTGTTGAAAAAGAACATGGCATTAAAGATGCCCAAAAAGTAAAGGATTTTATCGTTAATGCTCATTCATAACATAAATCTTGATGCAAAAAGTGTCTCTCGTCTTGCAACACGTGGTCTTTCACTTAAAACCTTAAAAGACCAGCTAGAGTATGAACTTGAACTCTCTCTTGAACTTTGGCGGGCACAGGGATTAAGCCTTGTGAAGCATCAAGGCTATTACTATTTTAGCACAGCCTTCGTCCCTCTCAAAGAGGCAGAATTTTGTATAGTAGACATAGAGACAAACGGCTCAAAAATAGAAAAACATCAGATTATTGAACTTGCAGCAGTAAAAGTAAGAGACGGCATAATTATTGACAGATTTGAATCTTTAGTGCATACAAAAGAGATTAATCCTCACATTACCGAGATAACAGGCATTAAAGTCGAAGATACAAAAGATGCTCCCCCACTGCCTGAAGTATTAAAAAAATTTAAACTCTTTCTCGGAAATGCCATCTTTATAGCGCATGATGTTAAATTTGATTACATGTTCATCTCAAAAAGCATG
>JALTUB010000183.1 GCA_027047745.1 Sulfurimonas sp. | reverse complement strand
GTTCCATTTTTAATGGTATCACTTACATGAAAAAAGAGTAATGCCTTATAGAGAGATATTCTGAATTTACCACTATCATACACTGCTGTTTTTTCTTCATCACTCAAAAATTCTCTTGGTGCCTTAGGATTCAAAATTAAATAATCCATAAAACTATATTTTTCGAGATTGGTTCAAATATTGCTTTATCGCATTATAAAAAAGAGATTATACATGAAGAGAATGAAACCATATTCACAAGAGATAGAAATGCAAATGTTAAAAGTACATCAGAGTTTATCAGAAAAAGATAGACGATATTATGCTGCTGTCGAAGCAACAAAGCTAGGATATGGTGGTGTTGCATATATCTCTCATCTTCTTAAATGTAATCATGAAGTTATATCCAGAGGTCAAAAGGAACTAAAGACAGAATTTTTTGAGAAAAGTGATAGGATTAGGAAAGTTGGCGGTGGTAGAAAATCAATTATAGCAACAAGACCAGAGATAGGAGAAGCTTTTTTAGAAGTAATAGATAATAGCACAGCAGGTTCTCCCATGGATGCAGATGTTAAATGGACTAATCTATCTCGAGAGAATATAGCATTGAAACTAGCAGAAAAAAGTTTTAAAGTAAGTGTTACAGTAGTTGACCAACTTCTAAAAAAGTACAATTTTCGTCCTCGTAAAGCATTTAAAAGTGAAGCTGGTAAAGAAAATATTCCTAATCGTGATGAGCAATTTAAAAATATTGATAAATTAAAAGCTGAATATACTAAAAATGGCAATCCTGTAATAAGTATGGATGTAAAAAAAAGAGCTGATTGGAAATCTTTATCGTGATGGGAAGTTATACACACAAAAAGTAATCAAAGTAAAAGATCATGATTTTCCATCATATGCAGAAGGTAAAATTGTTCCACATGGACTCTATGATGTTAATCTCAATAAAGGCTATATGACATTAGGTACGAGTGGCGATACTTCTGAATTTGCTTGTGAATCTATTCGTAAATGGTGGATTGATTATGGGAAAATTGAGTATCCAAAATCTAAAGAGATATTGATTCTTTGCGATGGTGGAGGAAGTAATAGTTCTCGTCATTATATTTTCAAAGAAGATTTACAAAAATTATCTAATGAACTAAAGATTGAGATTCGTATTGCTCACTATCCTCCCTATACTTCAAAATACAATCCTATTGAGCATAGATTATTTCCACATATTACAAAAGCCTGCCAAGGTGTTATTTTTAAAAGTATAGAAGTGGTAAATAAGCTAATGGCATCTACTACAACCACTAAAGGATTAACAGTAGTTTCTTCTATCCTTGATAAAACTTTTGAAATTGGTCGAAAAGTAGCAGATGATTTTAAAGAGAGTATGACTATTAAATTTGATGAGTTTTTACCTGATTGGAATTATGTTGCTGTTCCTGCTGGAGTTTAAGATTTATTATTTATTTAATTTTGGTTCCTTAGTTGTAATATTAGAAACATCTCTAAAGTGTTTTATAGCAGTAATTATATTTTTATTTGAAGTAGCCTCATCAAACTCTATAGCTTTTAAAACACCTGATAGCTTACCTTGGAGTGATACAGA
>JALTUB010000182.1 GCA_027047745.1 Sulfurimonas sp. | reverse complement strand
GAATATTATAACATAAGGAGTTTAAAAACTACTTCTGAACGCCATCTAAAACAGGTACAAAATCGCAAGCTTCTAGTTCTGTTTTTTGTATGTACGAGCCATTTTTTTTAAACTTTGTAATAATTTGCTTAGAACCTTTTTGCATGGGAGCTAGTAAAATACCACCGTCTCTTAGCTGTTCAAAAAGTTTTGCTGGTATCTCTTTTGCAGTTGCTGAGAAGAGTATCCTATCATAGGGAGCATACTGAATCCAACCATTTTGTCCATCATCTGTTCTTGTGTTAACATTATCTATACCTAAAGCTCTAAAACGAGATTTTGCTTCTAACATCAAAGACTCTATGCGTTCTATAGAAAAAACTCCACGAAAAAGATGTGAAAGCACTGCTGCTTGATAACCACTCCCGCAGCCTATTTCTAAGACCCTATCTGCACCTCTAGGCTCTAAATATTCACTCATTTTTGCGACTGTTAGAGGTGAACTAATGTATTGAGCTGCACCTATTGGTAGTGCATCAAGTTTGTATGCGTTATGTCTAAAACCTGCTGGTACGAACTCTTCTCTATTTGTTGAGGCTATAGCCTTTTTTACTTCATCACTGATGGGAAACATCTTGTTACACTCTTCAGCCAAACGGGCTGTTTTTGTTGCTGTTATTCTGTCCAATTAATATATACCTTTACCTTACTATTTTTAAAGTATCCAAACAGCAAAATTTTTACCTTTTATCTTGCCTTTGTTTAACTTTTTATGTGCTTCTTCAACTAAATCTCTCTGTATCGCCACATAACTTTGTCTATCATAAATATCTATTTTTCCTATGCTAGAACCTTTAAGCCCAGCGTCTCCTGTTAATGCACCAAGTAAATCACCTGCTCTTAGTTTATCTTTTTTACCACCCTCAACAACTAAAGTAACAAACTCTGGTTTCATCTCAAAATTTGTAACTGCCTTTAACAAATCACTCTTAGCAAAAATTCTTTTATCATTTTTATACTCATCAACTTTATCTTCTTCACTTATCTCATAAAGTGTGATGGCTATCCCCTCTAAACCTGCCCGACCTGTTCGCCCGATACGGTGGGTATAAGTCTCAAGACCATGAGGCAAGTCAAAGTTCACAACCATACTAAGCTCTTTTATATCTATCCCCCTAGCTGCGACATCTGTTGCCACCAAAATAGGACAAGACCTGTTTGCAAACTGAACTAAAACATCATTTCGTTCATATTGCTCCAAATCTCCATGTATGGCTATTGCATCGATTTTTACTTTTTGCAACTCATCTGCAAGTTCTTTAGCTTCTATTTTTGTATTTGTAAACACTATAACATTACTTGGTTTATATTTTGTAAAAACTTTTATAAGTGTTTCTTGCTTATTATCTGTTTCATAAAAGTATTCTGTAATTTTATTTTCAGCTTCTATAGACTCTGTTTTTATGCTCACAGCATCTCTTTGCAACTGTTTACTTATCTGCATAATCTCATCATCATAAGTTGCTGAAAAGAGTAGTGTTTGTCGCTTTTTTGGAGCAAAAGCAAGAACGCTTTGTATCTCTTCTATAAAGCCCATATCCAACATCCTATCAGCTTCATCAAGCACCAAAGTTTCTAAGTTACTTAGGTCTAAACTCTCTTTGTTTAAGTGCTTTAAAACACGACCTGGCGTTCCAACGATGATATGAGCATGATGCTCTAATGAACCAAGCTGTCTTCCAAATGATTCTCCACCACAAAGGATAAGTATCTTGATGTTATGCTTAAACCTAGCGATACGGCGAAGCTCTTTTGCAACTTGGTCTGCTAGTTCACGAGTTGGACAAAGCACTAAAGACTGAACACGAAATTTTTTGACATCAAGTCTGTTTAAAATCCCTATACCAAAGGCAGCAGTTTTACCACTTCCTGTTTTTGCCTGAGCTATAACATCTTTACCCTCGATGATCAAAGGCAGTGCTTCATCTTGTATAGGTGTCATGCTTTTATAGCCGATAGAGTCTAGAGTTGTTAGCATCTCTTTAGAGAGAGGAAGTTTGGAAAATTTCATATTAAGTAACCTTTGGTGTTTCAATGAGTAAGTTTTCTATTGTTAATTTAATTTCATGATTATACTATAAATTTTAACTTGTACATCATGATTGAAGCAGCCACTGCAACATTAAAACTTTTTATGCCCTCTTTCATCTCTATAGAAATAACTTCATCACACATTTCTAAGATATTTTTTGATATGCCTTTTCCCTCATGTCCCATTATTAAAACCCATTTATCTGCTGGTTTTACTTGTGAGAGAGGTAGAGAATCTTTTGTTACTTCTGCAGCATATATTTTATAGCCCATAGATTTCAACTTTTTTATCGTCTCACTTATATCATGATAGATATGAGTTTTTAATAGAGAAGCATGACCCATCGAAACTCTTAGTGAGCGTCTGTTAAAAGGGTGAGGAGATTTTGAGGACAAGAGATAAGAATCAACGCCTAAAGCAGCAGCACTTCTAGCGATAGAGCCTACATTTTGACTTGATGTTATCTCATCTAGCATGATTATCTCATCACCCAACTCTTCTAAACTCTTTTCTGATGGTCTGATTCCGTGCATCATGCAGTTATGATGGAGTTTGTGACCAACAATCTTTTGCATGTCTTGCTTTGAAGCTAGATAAAGTTTAGAGATATTTTTTGACGAGATTAGCTCTTCAAACTCTTCGTAATATTGGGAAGTAGCTAAAATACTTTTAACTTCAATATCTGATTCAAGTAAGATATTAACAACTTTTGGACTATCTGCTATAAAACTTCTATCTTTAGCAAAAACATTTTCTCTAAGTTGATGGTATATTTTTATATCTTCTGTATTTATATTATCTATTTTAATTAATCTAATTGTATAATCCTTTATGATAAATTTTTAAAATTATACACCAATAAAAAGTAAAACAATGAAAATATTACTGATGGAAGATGATGCTGTTTTATCTGATATACTCTTAGACTTTTTACGAGAGTCTTGGAGTGTTGATTATGCTTATAACTCAAAAGAAGTTTATGAGCATCTTGATAGTAACAAGTATGACCTTTTTATCTTTGACATAAATGTTCCTGGTCAAAATGGGCTAGAACTTCTAAAAGAACTTCGCTCTTACAGTGACAACACTCCAACTATTTTTATCACTGCATACACAGATACGGATTATCTAAAAAGAGCCTTTGATATTGGAGCTCATGACTACATAAAAAAACCTTTTGAGCTTGATGAGTTGAAGGCAAGGATATTAAATACCAAACGCATTTTCAATATAGAAACAAATGAGATTATAAAAATCTCAAAAAACATATCTTTTTCACCTGATACAAAAGAGATTATAAAAGATACTCATAAAATATCTCTAGGGGCTAAGGATTCACAACTTTTATCTTACTTTTTAAACAACAAAGGAAGACTTTTATCATCTAAGGAGCTTACACAAAATATCTGGGATTTTGACTCACTTCCTAGTGACGCAACTCTTCGCTCTCACATCAGAACTATCAGAGAGTTAGTGGGTAAAGATAGGATTTCTACCATAAGAGGTTCAGGTTATATTTATGAATAAAATCACTAAAAAATCATTTTATTCATTTTTAGCACTATATCTCATCTCAACTTTCACCTTTTTGGCACTTGCAACTTACTGGTTTTTTTCATCTCAAGTATCTATGGAAAAAAACAGAAACTTTTATAAGATGAACCATATCGCTGACACTGTAAGTGCTAAGATAATAAAAGCTCAGATGAGTCATACTAAGTTTAAAATGCCTGTTTTTCTAAAAGCAAATGTTGCTGTTTTAGATAAAAATAGAAATTTACTTTTTGGTGGAGTAATGCAAAAGATAGATTTTTCTAAAGACTTTTACATGAAAAATGGAGCTTTTACTCTCATAACAAACAAAACAGCAGGTCATTTAAACGCAGAGTATGTTGTTGTCCAGAGTAGCGAATGTAACCACAACATAGATATTTTAAAAAACAAGATAACATATACTGTTATCATGACAGCAATCGCCATCATAATTATAGCCATCTTCTTATCTTATATGTTTTTAAAACCCATCAAAGACAAGATGAGTGAGATAGAAGAGTTTGTAAAAGATACTACTCATGAGCTAAACACTCCCATCACAGCACTTATGATGAGTAGCTCAAGGATAAAATCAAAACAGAGCTATGATGAAAACATAGTAAACAATATAACCATCAGTGCTAAACAACTTTATGAGATATACTCATCTCTTAGTTTTTTAAGTTTTGACAACTCCAAAGAGGAAGCTCAAGATATTTTATTTGATGAAGTTATAAAAGAGTCTGTAAACTATTTTAGAGAACTTTTAGAGAAGAAAAATATTAAAATCATCCAAGACCTGCAAGAGTGTCATCTAAATATCTCCCCAACAAAAGCAAAAATGCTTATAAATAACCTCCTAAGTAATGCCATCAAATACTCAAATCCAAACACAACTATAACACTAACAACTACAAAAAATAGTTTTAGCATAAAAGATGAGGGTATCGGTATAAAAAAAGATAAACTTGATGAAATATTTAAAAGATTTGTCAGAGCAAGTTCTTATGCTGGTGGTTTTGGTGTGGGACTAAGCATCGTTGATAATATCGTAAAAGAGCATAACTATAAACTTGATATTAAGTCCAAAGAGGATGAAGGAACGCAGATAATTATTGAGTTTAATAACGATTAAAATGTATTTTAGTTTTGGTTAAATATCTTCACAAACAAGCATCTCCCACCCATGAAAGATTAGGACAACTTTTTTTAGCCCTATGCCTTGGTCTGTGTACTGAGTTACAAGTGAATCATTTTCATATTTGTTTAGTTGCTCTATCGCTTCAAGTTTGAGTTTTTTTAGAATTTTTTTATCTGCTTTATCCTCTTTTTTTATATATTTAAACTCTAAAAGCCCTGCAAATTTTACATAAGGATTAAAGGGTTTAATCAAAATATCTGCAAACCCTTTGTTAAGTTCCAGTTCTGATTTTACTACATAGTATGGACTTAGTGATAAGTAAGCCATATACATTGATTTTACACTCTGCTCTTTGTATATGTAGTCTCTGATTCCTGTATTTTCTTTTATCATCTGGGCTAAATATTTAAAAATTTGTAAACTACCTTCCAATGCAAACTCTTCATAAGCTTTATTTAACTTATCTGTTCTTAGTTGAAAAATCTTTTCTACTGCTAAAGTTGCTCTTAAAAAATCTATATCAATTCTTTTTACTGTTTCATTTGGAATCTTTAGATTTAAATTGAGTTCTCTACTGTGAATCGTTATAAGTCCCAAATAAAACATAAGAGATTTAAAATTTTCATCTAACTCTAGGTTTAGTGCTGAAAAGTCTTGAACTAAGTTTGGTAGAGATACGCTGTCTCCTGCTATGAGTGTTTGTAGTGTCTCAAAGTTTCCATTGAGTTTTTTGTTTGTATAGACTATGTTTCTTAGTTTAGAGTAGTCACTTCTTACATTTATATCTATCATTTCGTCTGGAAGATCGTTTGATATTTGATATTTATTTATAAAGTATAATATCATATCCGTATTAAACACTTTTTGCTCTGTTAGTGGACTAAAAGTATAGTTGTTATACCACTCTTTTAATATCTCCTTATCTACATCAAGCTTATAATACTCTAAAATCTCATTGAGTTCCTCATCATTAAAACCTACCATATCGTTTAAGTCTGGATGAAGAGATATATTACTCCCTATGTTAAACCCACTTGTAACATCAAACATAGTCATAGGAGTTACACCTGTTATAAACATTCGTTTGAGTGGTGAATCGTTTCCACTTGTAGCTGTTTTTAAAACTGTAAAAAACTGTTTAAATGATGCAGCTCTTTCGCTTACTAAGTCTAAATACTCTGTTTTTTCTCTAAGTAGTAGTTTGTTTGCGAAGTTGTCGTATTCGTCTATGAGTATCATGAGTTCAAGTTTTTGTTCTTGCATAGCTTTGAAGATATCATTAAATAAAATTATTGGATTCTCTCTTAAAGATATGTTCAGATCATACTTTAAAATAAAGCTTTGCAATTCTCTTAAAAGATAACTTCTAAAACTTTCTTCAACATCATTAACATCAATACCACTAAAATCAAATCGCATTATGTGGTATTGATTAGCAAGAGAAGTTGTGCTTTTTCCTATGTAAGTATCCCCAAACATCATCTCAAAATCGTTTTTATAATGTTTATCATAATAGGCTTCAAGCATAGCAATAAAAAGAGATTTACCAAATCGTCTAGGTCTTAAGAAGATGAGATAACTCTCATTAAGATTCTCTAACTTTTCTATAAACTTAGTTTTATCTACAAAATAGAAATCTTTCTCTTTGATTCTTTTAAAATCTGCTAGTCCATAAGGTATTTTTTTCATATTGTTTGCCTAAAATAGTATCTAACTACTGAGTTTAATAACGATTAAAATTTTAATCGTTATTAATTTTTACTAAAAAATTGCAGTTACGGCTTTAGTTACTACAAAACCACCAGCAACTAGCCATACAAACATACTCGCTGCTGTGTAAACTGGTGCTAGACCTAAACCTTTAAATTTTGCAAAGATTGTTCCCATACCAAGAGCTGTCATAGCCATTGTAAGTAAGAATGTGTCTATCTCGTTAATAGTTCCAACTATCGCATGAGGGACTAAGTCAAGGGAGTTAAAACCTGCCATACCTACAAAATAAACTGCAAACCAAGGGATAGTAAGTGTTAAACCATTTCCTGCTCCACCAGCTTTTTTTGCTTGCATAGAGAGATAAAGTCCAAGAACAATAAGCATAGGAGCAATCATGATAACACGAGTCATTTTTACAATAACTGCAGAGTTTGCCATCTGTGTGTGAAGTGCATCAGCTGAAAGTGTTGTACCACTTGCTGTTGTAATCACATCATGAATAGCTGCTGTCGGGATTGAAGCAGGAACTGCAACAACTTGAGCAACTTCATGGATTGTACCACCAGTATAGATACCAAACTGTTCAGGTGTCATGTGTAAAAATCCTGTTGCAGGTTCTATGATAGAAGCATAAAGTACAGGATATAAAAACATTGAGATAGTACCAAAAAGTACAACCATAGAGACTGCTACGGCTGTTTTGTGACCCTCAGCTTCTAAAACTGGTTCAGTTGCTAAAACTGCTGCTGCACCACATACTGCACCACCTGCAGCTGTTAGCATAGATGTATCTCTGTCTAGTTTAAATACTTTCATACCTAAGTATGTACCTAAAAGAAAAGTAGTAGAGAGCATGATAAGTGAAACTGTAAATCCACTCAAACCTACTGCCATGATTTGTTGAAATGTGATTCTAAAACCATAAAATACGATAGCAAAACGAAGTATCTTTTTACCTGAAAATGTGATACCACTTCCCCATTCACTTGGAATATGCTGATGAAGTGTATTTGCATAAAATATACCCATAACGATACCGATAACAAGAGGTGAAATACCCAACTTATGAATGAAATCTATGTGTGAAAGCATCGTAGCAGCTGCAGCAAAAACTGCAACAAAGATGATTCCAGACATAGTTCCTTTAATGTTCTCTTTTGAAAAAGCCATTATAAACCTTTATATTATTTTAATTATAAAAGCGAATTATAGCTATTGCTTATTTAAAATATGCTTTTATTTTACTTTTATATTTAACTTAAGCTTCAAAAGTTCATCATCTTTACTCTTAACGGTAGCTATTTTTCCTTGCAATATCCTTGCACTTGCTATCTCTTTTTCAGTCACAAGATATGTTTTTATAGCATCCACTCGACTTTGAGCTAAGGTTTCAAGTTCTACTTTTGAAACATCTTGGATAGAGGTACATAAGCTAAGCAATCTTTTTTTATATTCTATATCAAACTCTTTATCTTTATATTTGCTACTAAGCTCTTTTTTAAGTTTATCTAGTCTGTTATCATCTTTTTTATCTTTATAGATTGATTCTAAAAGATCTAAAGTCATTGCATTTTCTTTATCCTCTATATTTTTAAGGTTACTCTTTTCCAAAACAATAGCAACCAACTTTTTAAACTGAAGAGCTTTTTTATCTCTATTTGCATCATAGGTTGGAGATAGTTCTAAACTAATCTTAGGTCGTTTGAGCATTATCTTAGCTATATTATCAAGTTTTTCTCTCTCAGTTGGCAATATTTCACTACTTCCCATCTCAAACTCTGCTTCTTCAAGAGCGTCTCCATTAAGACCCAACATAGACCCTAAAAATCTAAATGGTGAAGTAACTGCACTTACTATCAACTTTCCAAATGTCTTCCAAACCAATGCACCATATTTAAAGTCTGGTGCGTCTATGTTACCCTCAACTGGCATATTTATATCTATAACCCCATCACTATCCTCAAGAAGTGCTATAGCAAAACCTAAAGGTAAAACAGTAACATTTTCATCTTCTACTTCTTTACCTAGTTTTATATTTTTAATTATGACACTATTTTTACCAAGTAGTTGTGAGTTTTCAATCTTATATCCCAAATCTAAAAATAGTTTCCCAGAGTCTATTTCATAACCTGCAAAAACAGCACTATACCCACTCAAAGAGTTTAGCTCAAGATTTTTAAAGTTAAAGTCCAAGTCAGTAAACTCTTTTGGATTTGAACTCTTAATACTCCCTTTTAGCTTTGTTGAACCATACTCATCAACATCACCTTTTATATCAACAAGAGTTATCTCCTTTGGAGAATTAGAGACTGAATATATCGCACCATTAAGATTGTGTATATTTGTTTTAAATTTTAAAGGGATAGAGTAGTCTGCAAACTTTGCGTTTCCTTCTATGACTTTTATTTTTGCTATTTTTAGTGGAAAAACTGGGTCTTTACTTGAGTTAACCTCTTCTTTTTTAACATCAGAACTTTTCACTAACTTTGAAAAATTTAACTGCTTGTTTTTATCTATCATAGCATCAACATAAAATGATTTTAAATCAACCTCATCAATATAAATTCTATTTGGATTATATTCAAAAGTAAACTTTTTAACTTTTAAATCATTTAAACCTAAAAGAGAACTACCGTTTCTACTATCATTGATAAACAGATCTTTCAAGTTCACAGAACCATCAACTTGCAAATCTGGATGTTTTTTTGAAACTGCATAAGATGTTTTTGCTTTTACAGATAGTTTTCCATCGGCAATATTTATAAAACTCTTTTCTTGAAGATAAGGTGTTATATCTTTTAGCCTGATTTTACTCAAAGATATACTTCCTTTCTCTTCTAAAGGAGTATGTCTTAAACTTCCTGATGCACCTATATAAGCTTTTGAGTTTAGCCTTGCAGAGAGTTTATACTTAAGCCAAGTACCTCTTTTTATATCAATATTATAAGCATGAAAATTCATCTTGTCTATTTTCTGTTTTGGATTAGAACTTAAAACTTTATCATCAAAATTCACTTTAGCGTTGTTAAGAGAAAACTCTCCTAAAGTAAAACGAAGTGCTTTAGTAGCACTTTTTTTACTCTTCGTTTTTACTATTTTTTTATCTTTTGGAACAACTAAGTTATCAAAGTTTATTTTTCCATTTTTATATCGTATTGCATTTGTAACTAAGCCATTTAGTGCAACTTTTTTTATCTTTATATCATTTTTGAGTGTATCTACGGCTATCCCACTAACTGCAAACTTATCAAAGCTAGTTAGCTTTTCACCTTGAGTGCGTTTACTTAGATAAAACTTTGTAAGTGTTACATTTGTATCTCTTACATTAACAGCTATACTTTTGTTAATATCTTTAATATCTACTCTACTATCAAGTCCAAGCAAAGCACGATTTAGTCTTAAATCATAAACTTTTAGCTCAGATTTTGCCACTTGTTTTATGTAAGGGTTATAGTGAGCCAAGTCAAAGTTTTTACAAATAGTATGTGTCGATATTTCTAAATTATCCTGTTTTATACTCCCTGCAGAAGTACATTTTGCTTTATCGTTCATGAGCATATTTAGTTGGTAAGGAAATGATTTTGTATCATTAAGTTTAATATTTTGAGCATAAAGATTAAGAGTATTTATTTTACTTGTAACTGCTGGATATACACTGCTATCATCTACTCTTATTGCTATTTTTTCAAGCGACAGGTCATCTAAAACAAGACTCCAAGGTTTTGCAGGGCTAGAAGAGCTGTTTAGATCACTTTTTTGCTTAGTATCATGACCTTTAACCTTTATGTAACTTAGCCAGTCAATATGACCTTTTTTATCTCGTTTTATCCTTACATCTAGGTTGTCAATACCGACTTTTTCTACATGAACAGCTTGTGCAAAAGGTTTGATTGTTGCATTTTTCACATAAAAAGATCTTAAGTTTAGTATATCTTTGTCTTTACCTTTTGGAAGTATCCTAAGATTATTTAATGCAATATTTGCCTTATCTATTGTAGTAGCATTCAAATCGTCAAGATTAAGATTATAGTGCAAACCTAAAGAGATTTTTCCATCTGCTATCTCTATGTTAAGGTTCTCTTTTATGTACTTCCACTCTGTATAAAGTTTAGTCGCCTGAAAGTCAAGAGTACCATCTAACACAACAGGTTTATAACTTCTAAGTTTAGTTTTAAAATCAACAAAACCACCATCTCCAAGATTTGAGTAAAATCTCATACTAGCACGGCTATTGTTAAAATCATTTGTATCTATATCTTTAAGTCTAAAGCCTATCTCATAAAAAGAGAAATCAAACTCATCTGCTCTTGTAAAATCTTGATAATTTAAACAACCATTTATAATTTCTATATTGTCCACAATTATTCTTGGCAGAGTTGTTTTTTCTTTTACTTTAGGTTCTATTTGTGTTTTTGAAGCTTTTAAAACTTTTAAAAGGTTAATACTCTTATCTTTGTTATGCACAACAAATATTTCAGGTCGCTCTAGTATCACATCTTTAACATGAACTGCCCCAACTAGCAATGAGTGAACATCGACATCAACAAGTAAAGATTTGAACTCTACAAGTGTTTTGTCATCAAGCGAGTGTAGTTTTGCACCACTTAGTGTTAGTTTAAAAAGGAAGGGATTAAAAGATATATCTTTAAGAGTTAATTTTGCGTTCGTCTCTTGTTTTACTATATCTATAAGTTTAGGTTTTAAAACAAGAGGCAGAACTATTACGCCTAAGATGGCGTATAAAACGAGTATAAAGAGAATTACTTTTTTAAACAAGATAAACTCCTAAAAGTTATTTAAAACTTTTATAGTTTATCTTATTATTTATTAATATTATATTACTTAGCGTTGTCTAAAACACTTTTCTTTGGAAAAACAAAAGTAGTATTTCTAAAGACGGATACTATTTTGCTTATTTTACCATCTTTGTCTAAGGCATAAGCATGTATTTTGATTGGCAAGATAGTATCTTCTTTGTCATTGTTTACAAGCACATCTGTAGTCCTAAGTGTAACAATTTTTTTCTTTTTAACACCAGGAGTTGCACTAAATGGTTTTCTTGGTTTTATGATTTTTATCTTACCTTCCATACCTTTTGGAGGTATAACTTCAAAAAAGAACTTCATTTTTTTAGGCTCAGTATTTTGAAGCAAGAACACATACGAGTTATCTACTCTAACTTTGTTATCACTTAAGTGCTTAGTTGAGTAAAGGTGTGAACCTCTGTTTATATTTAAAAGCATATGCTCTTTTGTTCCACCCATATAACCCAAGATAACAGATATAACTATAAGAAGTCCCATGTAAGCAAGAACTTTTGGACGGAAATATTTAGTTTTACCTTTTCTATCCACTATCTCATAATCACTTGACCAAGTAACAAGAGATGGTTTACCAAGTTTACCCATAACAGTAGTACAAGCATCAACACACTCTAAACAGTTGATACACTCTAACTGAAGACCTTTACGGATGTCAATATGCGTAGGACAAACAGTTACACATGACTCACATGTTGTACACTCTGCTGTTTGGTCAACTGCTTGTAAATCTTTTTGTTTAGTGAAGTTTTTATGATGCTCTTCATCATAGATTTCTCCACCTCTATGCTCATCATAAAGTGCCATTACTGTATGTTCATCATATAAAACCGACTGTACACGAGAGTAAGGACATACATAGATACAAAAGTTTTCTTTTAAAAATGCAATATCGTAAGTTAAAAATAGTGCAATACCAGTCATAGCACCTATCAGAGTCCAATGATTTGAATAATCAGCCAAGTATCTAAAAAAATCTTCTGGAGGAACAAAAAACCATAAGAAGTCAGAAGCAGCTACAAAAGCAAAAGTTAAAGCGATAAGAACTGCAGCAACTCTTTTTATCTTGTTCTCCATCTTAGTCATATCTGGTTCTTTTTGCTTATTTTTAATGCGTTTACGAAGCTTCAAGATTTTAGTTTCAATCAAGTCACGATAAACAACACGAAAAATTGTTTGAGGACAAACCCATCCACAAAACACACGACCACCCATAACTGTCATACCAAAGATACCTAAAAACATAAACATAAGTAAAAATGGCATCAAGTAAAGCTGTTGCATAGAAAACTGAACAAATGCAAGATCTAGTTTTAACTTATCAAAACTCAAAAGAAAGAAATGATTTCCATTAATCGTTATCCAAGGCAGTATTAAAGTAAATACTGTCGCAAATGTAAACATAAAGTAGCGTTTATATCTCCATGGCATAGGTATTTTAATACCCTTACTTTTTTTCTCTGTATTCATCTATTTTCTCCATTATTTTCGTTAGGACAAACTATCGTGTTTATAACTTGTTCCTCTGCATTTTCAGGTGATTTAGGTAGTAATGACCCAAATGCAACCTGTTTTAACTCTCTTGATACTATATAATCTTTAAGTGAACTTCTACTAACATTTAAAAGACGAGATATAGCACTAACACTTTTTTCTTCTCTTAAATAAACAAGAATCTCACTTATATACTTATCAAACTTTGAGTTTGACCTACTCCCTTTAGGACGCCCTACAACCCTTGTTGATTCACTCTCTAACTTTTGACGAAATTGATCTATCAGTCCCAAAACCAACATGACATTAGTATGTTGCGATATTATAACAGATTGTTTTATAAAATGAACTGTAAATTCATGTTTTAACAGGCAGCTAAACATCTGAACTAAGTCTTTAATATTGGTACTTAGTACCCAAACATCATAGATTATTAAAGTGCTTTTTGTGTGTGACTGAAAATAATCAGTTACATGAACTCTTTGTGAAAGAGGCTTATTTTGGGATATGTGGTCAATAAATTCATCATCAATAATAAAATTATTCGCTATTGCATAAGATTTAATCTGCTGAATCTGCTCTCCAGCCGCATCAAAGTTTTTATCTGGTCGTATATAAGCCATTATCATAATGATTAAACCCCCCTCTTGTTATTGATTTTCATCGTCATTATATCTTTATCTGATGTCTAAAGTCAATGGTTTTTATAGTTATCTCGTCAAATTGTTTATTAACTACTCATTTTGTAAAAAAATCTACAGAAACTTTTATGCTCTATTTAGATAAAATTACTTCATGACAACAAAACAATATATCTTAGAAACTATAAAAAAACGCCCTCTTTTTATAGATGGGGCTATGGGAACGCAACTTCAACAAAGAGATGATAAAATCTCTAAAGAAGCTTGGGAAGGAAATGAGGGGTGTAATGAACTTCTTAATGTAACTGCACCTGAGATAATGAATGAAATTTTTTCAGCCTACTTAACTGCTGGTGCTGACTTTATCACAACCAATACTTTTGGCTCTTTCTCTTGGGTTTTAGATGAGTATAATATTGGTCATCGTGCGTATGAGCTAACTAAGGCTGGAGCTAAACTTGTAAAAGATGCTTGTGAATCTTACTCTACACCCGAACATCCTCGTTTTTGTTTAGGTTCTATCGGTCCAGGGACGAAACTTCCTTCACTTGGGCATATTGATTATGACACTATGTTTACTGGTTATACTGAATTTTGTTTAGCTCTTATTGATGGTGGAGTTGATATATTTCTCATTGAAACTGCTCAAGACCCTCTTCAGATAAAAGCAGCACTTCATGCCATCCAAGAGGCGAACAGACAAAGAGAAACTGAGATTCCTATCATGATTTCTGTAACTATTGAGCTTAGTGGGACTATGCTTATCGGTACTGATGCTGAGACTATTGCTACTATTTTAGAGCCTTTTGACATACTCTCTCTTGGATTTAACTGTGGAACAGGACCCCAACAGGTTTTAAAACATGTGAAAACACTAAGTGAACTTTGGGGCAGACCAATCTCCGTTCACTCAAACGCAGGACTTCCTCAAAACCGTGGTGGTTACACTTACTACCCTATGGGACCTGATGAGTTTGTAGCACAACAAGAGAAGTTTTTAGAACATGACGGTGTCTCGTTTTTAGGTGGATGTTGTGGAACAACACCGCAACATATCCGTGCGCTTGTCGATAAAACAAGCTCAATCACTCCAAAAGCACCCTCAGGCTCTCAGCCAAACTCTATAGCTTCACTCTTTAACACTGTTCCACTTATGCAAGAACCTGCACCACTTTTAGTGGGTGAACGCTCAAATGCAACTGGTTCAAAAGCATTTCGTGAACTTCTTTTAGATGAAAATTATGAGGGAACTCTTAGTGTCGCTCAACAACAAGTAAGAGCAGGTGCGCATGTCCTTGATGTAAATGTCGGCTTTGCAGGTCGTGATGAGACAAAAGACATGAATGAAGTTATGTCTATGTATGCACAAAAGATAGCTCTTCCTCTCATGCCAGATTCAACTCAAACAACAGGACTTGAAACTGCTCTTAAAAACATCGGTGGAAAACCAATACTAAACTCCGTAAACCTTGAAGATGGAGAGCCAAAATTTGATGCTGTTTGCTCCTTAGCAAAAAAATATGGTGCTTCTCTTGTTTGTTTAACTATAGATGAAGTTGGTATGGCAAAAAGTATAGAAGATAAACTAAAAGTTGCAGATAGAATCATCGACCTTGCAACAAACCGACATGGACTTAAAAAAGAGGACTTGGTTTTTGATGTTTTAACTTTTACTCTTGGAAGTGGTGATGAGGAGTATTTTGAAGCTGGTATAAACACCATAGAAGCCATCAGACAACTGCGTTTAAAACATCCTGAAGTTGGTGCTATCTTAGGTCTTTCAAACATCTCTTTTGGACTTGATAAAGATGCAAGACCATATCTTAACTCTATGTTTTTACATCACTGTGTTGAAGCTGGGCTTACTTCTGTTATCATAAATGTTAAGCATATCATCCCTCTAAATAAAATCCCTCAAGAAGAACAAGACATCTGTGATGACCTGATTTTTAACCGTAAACCAAACGGTGAAGCACTATTTACTTTCATAGAGCATTTTTCATCAAAAGAAGCAGTAGATAATGACGCTGTTGATGAAGCATATCTTGCCATGAGTGATGAAGAAAAAATCGCTAAACTTTTGATGGATGGAGACAAAGATAGGATGATTCCTCTAGTCGAAGAAGCTCGTCATAAAATCAAACCAGAAGTTATTGTTAATGAAATTTTAATAGACGCTATGAAAGTCGTTGGAGAACTATTTGGTTCAGGTCAAATGCAACTTCCCTTTGTACTCCAATCAGCAGAAACCATGAAAAAAACTGTTGACCACCTAAACCCCTATCTACCAAAAGTTGAAAAAGCAGTCGATACCACTCTAGCACTTGGAACAGTAAAAGGTGATGTTCATGATGTTGGTAAAAATCTTGTGGACATCATTCTCTCAAACAATGGTTATAAAGTCAAAAACCTTGGAATTAAAGTTGAACTTGATAAATTTTTAGAGACAATGGATACAGGACATATTTCAGCACTTGGGATGAGTGGACTTTTGGTAAAATCAACGCAAGTCATGCTTGAAAACTTAAAGACTTTAAAAGACAAAGATATTAAAATCCCTATCTTGCTTGGTGGAGCTGCTCTAACTCGTGCTTTTATAGATGACTTCTGTCGACCTGAGTATGATGGTCCTATCTTTTACTGTAAAGATGCTTTTGATGGGGTAACTGCCATGAGTCGCATAGAAGCTGGAAACTTTGATACAAATCTTCACCCTGAGTCTCCTAGAGTAGAGAAAAAAGAGGTAAAAGAAGTCATCATCCCTCCATTTGAAGAGCTTAAAATGCCTTCTCGTGATGTCAAAGTTCCGACACCTCCATTTTGGGGAAGAAGAGAGATAAAACTTACACAGCAACAGATAGAGATGGCATTTGAGTGGATAAATCATAAACTGCTTTTTAAATCTCGTTGGGGTTACAGCTCTAAAGGCATGGACAAAGAAGCCTATCAAAAACAGCTTGATGAAGTTGTTTGGCCTGCGTATGAAAGACTCAAAGCACAGTTTTTAGATGAAAAGCTTTTTGAACCAACTATCGTTTATGGTTATTGGCCTTGTAGAAGTGATGATAACTCTCTGCTTATCTTTGATGAGAGTGAGGGTTACTTTAGTGAAGGTGAGATAAATCGTGAACCTTTAGATAGCGTAATGGGCAGAGCAAAAGAGAAGTTTAGTTTTCCAAGACAGAGAAAAAAACCACATCGTGCTTTAAGTGACTTTTTTCATAGAGATAGACATGATGTCATCGCCTTAACCTGTGTAAGTGCAGGAGCTAAACTAAGTGATGCAGAACGACTTATCTACGATGAGGGTAACTATACTGAGTATTATCAGTTTCATGGCTTGGGAGTTGAACTAGCCGAAGCACTAGCAGAGATAGCACACAAACAGATAAGACTTGACCTCAACATCAGTGAGGGAGAAGGAAACAAACTAAGTGATGTTCAGATGAACAGATACCAAGGCTCAAGATACTCTTTTGGTTATGCAGCCTGTCCTGACTTAGAGTTAAACAGACCTCTTTTTAACCTCTTAAAACCTGAAGAGTTTGGCATAGAACTAAGCGAAACTTTTCAAATCCACCCAGAACAATCAACATCAGCACTTGT
>JALTUB010000181.1 GCA_027047745.1 Sulfurimonas sp. | reverse complement strand
CATACTGTAGTATGTGAACATTTTTTTGACGCAGAGTAAGGAACAAATTTGCGGTGGTAGTTCAGTTGGTTAGAATACCTGCCTGTCACGCAGGGGGTCGTGGGTTCGAGCCCCATCCACCGCGCCATTTTTTGATGATTTGCACTTAATTTTAAAACTCACATACTATAGTATGCTTCGCTTTAAAATTAAGCACAACTCATTCAAAAAACTATTTTTATACTTTTTACAACATAATTCATTAAAAAAACTTTTTAAACAAATCAACTCTTTTTAAAATTACTCTTAAACTTTTTAGTAACTATATGTTATTATTTCATTTATATAAAGAAGTTACAATTTATCTACATACTCCCAAGGAAACATATTGAAATTATCTATTTTATTTGGTGGTGCTAGTTTTGAACATGAGATTAGTATTGTCAGTGCAATCACTTTAAAAGAAAAATTATCTGGATTTGATTTAAGTTTTATATTTTGTGATGGAGATCATAAATTTTATTTAGTTGATAAAAACAAGATGAAAGCTACTACCTTTTCTAAGGGTGAACATAAAAAGATGCCTCAGCTTACTTTGTCTATGGGTTCTTTTACTCAAAAAGGTATGTTTAGTTCAGTTGAACATAATAGTATAGTTCTAAATCTAATTCATGGTTCAGATGGTGAAGATGGAACTATAGCTTCACTTTTAGACTTTTATTCTATCAAATATATTGGTCCTAGAACAAGTGCAAGTATATTTTCATATGATAAAAGATATACAAAATATCTGTGTGAAGCTATAGGTGTTAAAACTATTAAGTATGAAACGCAAAGAGTTAATGAACATAAAAATTTATCTTTAGAATACCCTATGATTGTAAAACCTGCTACACTTGGAAGTTCTATCGGTGTAAGTATTGTTAAAGAAGAAGATGATTTGGATTATGCTCTTGATTCTGCATTTGAATATGATGATAATGTTCTTATTGAGCCATTTGTAGAGGGTGTAAAAGAGTATAACTTAGCTGGATATATGGCAGATAATGAGATGCACTTTTCTATAGTTGAAGAGCCTCATAAAGAGGAGTTTTTAGACTTTGAAAAAAAATATATGGACTTTTCTCGTAGTGAACAAGTTTTAAAAGCTGACATCAGTGATGAGTTGATTTCTAAACTAAAATCTGCCTTTGAGAAAGTATATCGTGGACTTTTTGAGGGTGCTTTGATTCGTTGTGATTTTTTTGTTATCAACAATGTTGTTTATCTAAATGAGATAAATCCTATCCCTGGTTCAATGGCAAATTATCTTTTTGATGATTTTCCAGCTAGTATAGAAAGACTAAGCAATTCACTTCCAAACTCTAAAAAGATAAAAGTTTCTTACGAATATATTCACTCCATATCAAGTGCTAAAGGTAAATAATGGCGATAAAAACCATTGTCCACAATCAGCACACTTTTAACATAAGTTATGAGATTTTAAATCCAAATGCTAAAGTTGATTTGATTGTTTTACATGGTTGGGGTAGTAATAAAAACCTCATGAAGCAAACTTTTTCTCCATATATGGACTCTTTTCGTCATATTTATATTGACTTACCTGGTTT
>JALTUB010000180.1 GCA_027047745.1 Sulfurimonas sp. | reverse complement strand
TGAGTAGGGCAATGGAATTGTTAAAAACAAAAGGCGTTTAGATAAAATGAGCTTCGCAAATAATTTTACAATTAGAAGAAATTAGATAAAATAGCTATAACTTAAAGGAGTATAAGAGATGGCAAAAGTAGTGAATAACGGTTTGGAACAAAACTTTCCTCGAAAATACATACTATTTGACACAGAAACAACAGGAAATCAAGAAGAAGACAGAATAATCCAAATAGGAGCCATGATAGTTGATGGATCAGGGGGCGTGGAGGTTTTTGATGAACTATGCAGCACAACTGTTCCTATAAAAATCGAAGCGATGGCAATTCATGGCATCACCCCTGAACTCATAGAAGGAAAAAATGTATTTACTGAGACTAACTTTTATAAAACCTTACAAAAGTTAAATAACCAAGATAACTTTCTTATAGCTCACAATATTCCATTTGATATGGGAATGATGAATAAAGAAGGCTTTGTGTCAAACATAAAAACAATAGACACATTAAGAGTAGCCAAACATCTACTCCCTGAACAAAAATCAAAAGCACTTCAATATCTTAGATATGACCTTGAGCTCTATAAAGAGGAACAAGCCGAAGCTGATAAATATAATATTGTCATCACAGCACATGATGCGATAGGAGATGTCCTTGTGATGAAACTCCTACTCTCAAAACTTGTGTCAATCACAAAAGAGAAATTTCCAAATGATAACCCTATGCTCAAAATGGAAGAGCTTACAAAAACTCCTATCTTTATCGAAACTTTCACATTTGGAAAATATAAAGGCAAAAAGTTAGAAGATGTATGTAAAACGGATATTGGCTATATAAATTGGATGCAAGAAAACATGGATTTAGATGTTGATATGAAATACACACTTGAAAAAGTATTGGGCAAGCAATGATTAATAAATCTCTGTTGGCTTTAGCATGTGGTGATAGTTATGGTAGTTATTATGAAATGATGGGTTTGATGGGAAAAAGTTTTGATATAGAAAATCTTCCAGATACACCTGTTGAGACTTCTATAACTGATGATACCAAGATGGCAGCTATTTTACTAAAACATTATATTCAAAACAAAGATTTAAAACCATCAATACTACTAAAAGATTATCAACAGTAGGCTATTCGTGAGGGCAATGAGGATGGAATAGGAATACATACTAAAGATGTATTAGTGCATAATAACAAAAATAAAGACTCCCAAGGCAACGGTGCATTGATGAGAAATATCCCCTTTGGATGTCAATTAATAAAAGATGGGTACAGTTTTGAAGATGCAGTTGATATGATGAACGAAGACTCTTCATTGACTCATGCAAATGAAACTATTTATCAAGCAAATTCTTTAGCTCTTGATTTGGTAGTAAACGGGATAAGCGCATTAACAAAAGATGTGCATAAGTCTATTTTATCAAGATTAAGATTTGGTAAAACAGCTTGGGTTATCTATTCTCTCTACATAGTGATTGAAGTCTTAAAGCAAGATTTGAGTTTTATAGATGGGTTTAAGTATATAGTTTCTGTCGGGGGAGACACAGATACAAACTGTGCAATCTTTGGTGCTATTAAAGGGAATAAAGAGGATATATCAAATAGTTTAA
>JALTUB010000179.1 GCA_027047745.1 Sulfurimonas sp. | reverse complement strand
CCTAGCGGGAACTTATCGGCTATATTCAGTCGTTAGATAATTAAGGAAGATGGAAAAGTGTATAAAAGATTTATAGTTCTTGTTTTTACAACATTGATTGCTGTTACTGGATGGTTTAGGCCTGATGAAACTCCGCTATGGTTAAATATTACCGCAATTATTTTATTTTTAGGAGGATTACTATTTGAAATTTTAATAGCATTTCAATCTCAAAAAGATAATGGCAACCTTAAAAAACAAATTAGTGAATTACATGTAAAAGCAAGTCGTGAACCTGCATTTGATTTATCATTAAATAATATAACTATTTCTGAAGAAAAATTAATTAGTATTGATAAAGATGGAGAAAAATATCCTTTAGAATTTAGAATTAAAAATATTGGTTCAAAAAGTGCAGATAATATACAAATTCATCTGTTAGTTCCTTCTGAACTTGATGTGCCATTTCTTGGCAAACACTGGACTAATCAAGGAACACCTGAAGTCTTTAATGATGAAAAATTCAAATCATTAAATGGAGTAATACAATATTCTTTTATCTATCCAGTTTCAATACATCCAGATGATTGGTTGAAACTTGGACATGGTTATTTAGTTAAATCGTTTATTGAAAACAATCCTATACCTCTTAGATTTAAAATTTCTATTGAAGAAGGTAAAAAAGAAATCTGGAATTTTAATATAGTTTTAAATGGATAGTATTTATCTAACAAAACATTGAAGAGAAATAAATGCCCTCGGCAATGTTTAAATACTTTTCAGATAGAATATTAGCAAGAATTTAAACGAATTTAGAAACTGCTGGAAAGGCATTTATTTCTCAAGTCAACCGTTAGCATATACAGATAATCCAAGTATCATTTCAAGAATAATTATAAAATTTTAGATATAATAAGTTCAATAAATTAAGGAGATTTTATCATGCAAACAATTACATTAAAACTTGAAGACACAATAACTGATAAATTTTTATGGCTGTTAAAGCATTTTTCACAAAATGAAGTTGAGATATTAGACAAAACAACTTATCAAAATGATGATGAATATTTAAGAACTATAGAAGGTATGAAACAAAGTATAATAGATGCTTCAAATGAGCCTATTGAAAATTATGTGACTGCTGATAAATTAGATTGGTAAGATGTATCAAATACTATTTTCACCACAAGCAAAAAAAGATTCTAAAAAAATAGCTTCAAGTGGTTTGAAACCAAAAGTTCAAGAACTATTAGATTTGATCGAAAAAGATCCTTTGAAATATCCACCAAAATTTGAATATTTATCAGGAACTTTACAAGGTAAAATTTCAAGAAGAATCAATAAACAGCATAGATTGGTTTATGGGATTTTTGAGGAAGAAAAATTAATAAAAGTTTATCGGATGTGGACACACTACGAGTAAGCCATATGCTAGCGAAAATTTATAGTTCAAGTCAACCGTTAAAGAAAAAAGAGCATCAAAAATTTTACTTGATACAAAATGTGCAATAAGTGTTCAAGTTATTAATGAAGTTTCAAACATTATGATTAAAAAATTAAAATTTACGAACTATAATCCATTCAAGGAAGAAATTTAATGCTATCAGTGGTAAGTGTATACTTAGTCTTTTAATTTAAAAGATAAAAACAGTGCTAAACATAAAACAAAAAGTGTCAGACTATATAAAAGTGTATAGTTAAAAAAGTGTAAGACAACTCCACCAAGCAGTGAAAAGAATAGCCCAAATGAGATGATATTTATCTGTAGGGCAACATAAACTGTTCTTTTTTCTGCTGGTGCTAACTTCAAAATCAAGTTGCCTGATGCTATCCTATTGCCATCAATAGCTCCTCCGATAATAAAAAATATAAACATATATTCATATAAGGATGTGGCATTGAATGCGACTGCAATAGCGATAATATATAGTGATATAGAGACATTTGCAGTGAGCTTGTTTAGTCCTTGTCCACTAAGTTTTCCCCATAAAAAGTTACTAAGCATTGCTCCTATCATCTGTGTTGTTATCAAAGTACCTATAGCTGTACCACTGAGGTTGATTTTTGCCTCTGCATCCAAGATGATAAAAGGTAAAGATATTAGGTATCCGTATGCTAACAAAAAGGTACTAAGTTGTATTTGTAGCTCTTTATCTCCTTTTAAAATATCCAAAGAATTTTTTAGAAACTTTTTAAAAGAGTTTTCCCTTTTAGAGACCTCTTCTTTGTATGGTTCGTCAATAGTTCCAAAAGCTATATATCCAAATCCCATAAAAAATGAACTAATGATAAAGAGGTAGCCATAACTTTGAGGAGCATCAAAGGAGTCTAAAATAACTGCTGCAAAAAGACCACTCATGAGTCCACCAAAAGCACTAAAAAACTGTCTATATGCCATTGTCTTACCACGAAATTTATGCGAAAAAATCTTTGCTATAATATCTTTAAAATATATCGCCCCAAAACCAGCACTAAAAGAGAAAATAAAAAGACCAACACCGATACTCGTAAGTGTAGCATTTGGATACTCTTTACCAAAAAGTATAATAGAAAGACCGATAAAAAACCATGCTAAAAAGCGAATTAAAAAAACTCGTCTTATATATGGGAGCATTCTATGATAACTTTGTGCCTGAAAAGCTGCGAAAAGTTGTACCAAAATCGCACCACCACGAAGCAAAGAAGAGAAAAAACCAACAAGCATAGAACTACCACCAAAGTAGTTTATGATAAGTGGCAGTATAGTTGATGGTTCAGCTATCGTTGTACCAATGGATAGAAAAAATCCATGCAGTATATTTCTTAAATGATTAGAAAATTTATCCATTTAACTTTTCATAAGCTTCATCTATACTTTTAGCCTTTTGCGTTACAAAGAGAAAAATAGCTGCGTTTAAAGTTGCTAGTTTAAGATACTCATCTGAGGGGTTATTTAGTTGATTTAGTGAATCTTCAAGTGTAATAGTGTCCCAAGATTTTGTATAGTTTATGCCATAATGTGCTGGGTCTATGATCGTTTCATCAATCTTTTTACCATCTACTAACCATAAACGACCTTTACTAAAAAGTTCAGGTGTTCCCTCATTTCCTTGGATAAGAGCAAATCTTTTATATCTATCAGAAAAAATTTCTGCATACTTGGCTACATAAGGTTTATGGAACACTCCTGTAATCGCATATTCGCTATTTGCAACACGAGGAAGTTTCTCAATGGTGTTAAAACCAGTACGAAGACCAAGCCTCATGCGAATATCTGTTAAGTCATGAATCTCTTTAAAAAAGATTTCTCTATCGAAATAGTGAAGGTTAGGAGTAATTTCTATATTTGTGCATATATCCTTTATGGTTATCCCATCTTTAGCTGGTTGTTTATCATCACCTATAACTACTAAGTTAAGCTCTGACTCTTTTAAAACTTTTGCTACAAGAGGAAAGATATAAGGGTTTTTTGCTTTTCCATCAAAAGGGTATCCAAGTTCTATAGACTCTTTTACGGTTGTGTTTTTTATATAAGCATCACAAGCTTTAATCGCACCTCTAAACTCATCATTTGTTTCAGGTTTAAGTCTCCAACCTAGTAAAAATGCAGCTATTTTTTCACTATGAACACTTTGCTCTAAGATTTGTTTCATCATGTCTTTACTATCTTCAAAGCTTAAATCTCTATTACCTTTAGGGCCAGTTCCAACTGCATGTATATATTTACTAAATTCCATTTACAAACCTTTTAATTTAGTGTATCAAATTAGAGTAAATATAGAGATTTTAAGCTATAATACTTTCACAAGGATAGACATGAAGGAATTAAGAAATTATAAGCTATTTAAACATTTAGATGATGAAAAATTCAAGCTACTTTCTCAATTTATCCAAAAAAAACACTATCCAAAGGGTTCTATTCTATTTTATGAAAAGGATATGCCAACTTCTTTAATTTTATTGACAAAAGGTACTTTAAAGGTTTATAAAACTGACTTAAAGAACAATGAAGTCATTATGCACTTTTTTGAGCCTATAGCTATGGTGGCTGAGATGGTAGTTCTTGAAGACATTCCTTATCCTGCTTCTGCTTCATTTGAGACAGATGGAACTATCATAGAGATTGATTTTGAAAAATTTAAAAATGGATTTTTAAGCGATAAAGATATAGCACTAGAAATGTTTAAATCATTATCAAAAAAAATAATTTATCTTGAAAATGTTATAACTCTTAATGTTGTACTTGATTCTGTTCCTCGTTTAGCAAAATTTCTTTATGAACACGACAGTTCACTTAACACACTTAAAAATTATCAACTAGCTGAGTATCTTCATATGACACCAGAAACACTCTCAAGAACATTTAAAAAACTATTTGTTTTAGATCTAGTTTCTAAAGATGGAGCTGGATATAAGATTAAAAACAAAGAGGGTTTAAAAGTCCTTTTTGAATAGACAAATTAACCAATACTTTACATAGGAATATTATGCTTTTTCATGATGCAATCATTATCTTAGTTATGACATTTCCAATGTTCATTTTTACTATATTTATCGGTATTAAATTTTCTAATTTCTTAGAAAAAAGATACCAGATAAGTGAATTTAACAAACGGGCTGTCATGATAAGTAGTACATTTTTATCTGCACTGCTTATATCTACTCTATTATATTATATTTAGAGCTAACCTTTAGATACTACCTTCAAACCATGCTAACTGTTCTCTAAGTTCTACAACTTTTCCAACTACAATAAGTGCTGGAGTTGGAATATCTTTAGCTTTTTGCGTTATATCCTCAAGAGTACCAACGACAACTTTTTGCTCTTTTGTTGTTCCTTTTGATATAACAGCACAAGGACACTCTTTATCTTTTCCAATCTCTATAAGTTTTTTAGCGATTTTAGAAAGATTATGCAGACCCATCAAAAAGATTATCGTATCATCTGTTTTATAATTTTCCCAAGGTATCTGAGATGTTTTTTTATTTGGCGATTCATGACCAGTTACTACACGAAACGAGACTGCAACACCACGATGTGTTACTGGGATACCTGCATAAGCAGGAGCACTAATTGCAGAAGTGATTCCTGGGATAACCTCAAACTTAACATCTCTTGCATGTAGATAACCAGCCTCTTCCCCACCTCGTCCAAAAACAAATGGGTCACCACCTTTAAGGCGTACTACGACATCATGTTTGAGTGCATTTTGATATATAGTTTCATTTATCTCATCTTGTGGCATGATATGTCTTCCATCTTCTTTTCCAACATAAACAAATTCGCACCCATCTTTTGACATCTCTAAAATCTCTGGATTTGCAAGACGATCATAGATGATAACATCAGCCTCTTGTATAACCCTATATGCCTTAAGTGTTAAAAGTTCTATATCACCTGGACCAGCACCTGTTAGATATACTATACCCATTATTTTGTTTCCTCATACAAAAAGATACCTGATGGTTTTTTGATTGTAAATATTTCTCGTTTTAACCACCAACCTTTTGTATCCAAAACAGCCACTTTATTTGCATCATTAACAGATATATAAAGTTCTGGTTTGACTTCTGACCATCTTAGATGAAGAACTTTTCCATTAAATTTAAACCTCTTTATAACTTTCAATGTTTTTGTATCTACTATTTGAATAACAGGAAATTTTTTCCCACTAAAAGTTACAGCAAGATATTTTTTGTCTGGTGAAAGTGCTGTAAAAACTGGTAATCCTTCAGTTGTGATAGCTTTTATAAATTTAAAATCAGGTGTATAAACAAAAACTTTATT
>JALTUB010000178.1 GCA_027047745.1 Sulfurimonas sp. | reverse complement strand
GGATTTGCTACAAGCTTTTTTGCAACAGTTGGATGATAAGAATAAGGTGTTATTTTATAATGTCCAAGATTATTATCTGAAATTTGTTTTATATCTAAGCTATTTTGCATTATCTCATTTATCATGGTTAAGAGTTCGATTCGTTTAAGACGCTCTGTTCCTGTTAGGATGATATGCTCATTTTCATACTGTTTATCTTCTAGTACATCAACAGAGAGTTTTGCTGCATCGGCTGTATGAATATACTCTCTCAAATCTTCTCCATCACCTTTATAGTGTAATTCTTTCTTTTTGATTGCTTCAAAAAGCAAATTATATATATAATTATTATGGCTTGCTCTCTCGCCATAGAGTGAACCATATCTTATAACAGTATAGTTCAATCCATATCGTTTTGAGTACTCTTGGGTAAGTTTTTCAGATGTCTGTTTACTAATACCATAAAATGAACCTTCACTGCTCAAAGCATAAGCACTGCTGGCATATACAAACCTCTGTATATTTCCATTGTTGCGACAAGCTTCCAATATATTTAAATTTCCCATTACATTTATTTGCATTGCATTTATAGGGTCATGTATTGCGTCATCAAGGTTTGCTATTGCTACAAAATTATAAACAATATCTGCATCTTTTACAATATTACTGATATCATTTGTATCTAAAATATTTACTTTCTCAAATTTTTGATTTGATTGCAAATATTTTGATGGGTTTATATCTGCAATTGTAACTATGTAGTCTCTTCGACTCAACTCATCTGCAACATAAGAGCCTAGAAAACCACTACCACCAAAGATGACTACATTCTTCATATCTTAAAATACTCCCTTAAATGTTTAATGGCACTCATTCCCATAGCTTCCACTGCTTCTTTAGCATTTCCCCCTATATGAGGAGTACATATAAGATTTGGAAGTTCTAAAAATTCTTTATCTGTTGGAGGTTCTTTCACATAAGCATCTATGGCAGCACCCGCAATAACACCTTCTTTTAGAGCAGTTTTTAAATCTTTTTCATTTATCAAACCACCTCTGGCACTATTGAGTAAATAAGCTGTTGGTTTCATCATTTTCATTGTCTCTAATGTTATGAAGTTATATGTTGTCTCATCTTGAGGGGTATGGATAGAGATAAAATCTGATTCTTTGTACAACTCTTCTTTTGAAACTTCAGTTAAACCATTCTCTTTATAATATTTATCTTGGTTAATAATATCATTAACTAGTATCTTACATCCAAATGGTTCTAGCAGCCTTATTAACTCTTTACCTATATACCCAACACCAACAATTCCAACTGTTTTACCGCTAAGCTGGAACCCACCAGATTTATTCCAAGTTCCATTTTTAAGTTGATTTGTTGTAATAAATAAGTTTCTGCTAAACATCAACATAAACCCTAGTGCCATCTCCGCAACAGAAAGTTTATTCACTCCACCAGTCCAACCTATAGCTATATCCCTCTTTTTACAAGTCTCTTTATCAATATTGTTTAACCCTACTCCATACTTTGAAACTATTTTTAGATTTGTACAGTGGCTAAGTACTTCTTCATCCATAGGTTCAAGACCGACAATAACTCCATCAGCATCTTTTATAAACTCGATTA
>JALTUB010000177.1 GCA_027047745.1 Sulfurimonas sp. | reverse complement strand
GAAAACTTATAACCTTTTTGGTATTCAAATTTATCAACTGCTTTCATGAGACCAATATTCCCCTCTTGAATAAGGTCAAGAAAAGGAAGTCCACGATTTGTGTATCTCTTGGCAATAGAAACAACCAAACGAAGGTTTGATTTTGCCATTTTTGTTTTTGAAATTTCTGAAATATTTTTACCACGCTTAATCTGTTCTAAAATATCAGCAAGTCTCTCAGGTTCCATGTCAAAACTATTTTTAGATGCTTCTTTTGTCTGAACAAGCTTTTTGATTTCCATATATGTGCTTACCATAGTAGCTTCTGGAACCATATTTGAAATATCTTCTTTATTTAGTTCTTGAATTCTCTCTACTAATACTTTATGATTTGCTCTTAGAGTTGCATTAAAAAGTGGAAGTTTATACTCTAAGCGTTTAAGCTCTTTATCGTATCCTTCATCACTTTTAAGTGCAGTTTCCATTGCTTTTACAAGTTCGTTTATAAGTTTAGAAGTTGGACCAAGATCTAAAAGGCTCTCTTTTAAAACAGCTTTTTTAAATGTTACTCCTAGATAATATTGTACTGACTCTTCTGTTAAGTTATCACCTATATTATCAGAGAATTTTTCAGAAAATTTAATCCAATCTTTTTTTGCTTTTTCCAAGGCTTTAAAGCTTGTAGATACCTTTTCAACCCTAGTTTTATCTTTTACACCAAGTGGTTTTGGGGAAGTCTTATCATTAGTAGAAGAGTCATCACTATCGTTATCGTCATCTTCTTTTTCATCTTCAAAACTTTTAAAAAGTTCTTTTACACGACGCTCACGGTTTATAAGTGGCTCTTTATAGTCTAAAATAAATTCTATGAGATAAGGAACAGAACAGATTGCATCAATAATGATACTCTCTCCACCTTCGATTTTTTTAGAGATTTCTATCTCTTCTTCTTTGGTTAAAAGTGGAATTTGCCCCATTTCTCGAAGATACATACGAACTGGTGAATCAGAACGAGACCATTCTAAAAGCTCATGTTCTTTAAGTATGTCAAAACTATCAGTTTCATTATTTTCAAGCATCTTTCTTTGAGCATCGCGTCTAGCAGCCGCTTCTTTGTCATTCATGCGTTTTGCATGTTCAGAAGATGTATATATACAAGCTTTATGTTTGTTTATAAGTTTGAAAATATTTTTTGATTGTGCTGCTGTTGGTTGTTTTTCAAATAGTTCTATAAGTGATTCGTAAGTTAAACAATTTTTCGATTTGTTATCGCTAAAAAAGGAGTCTATCGCCTTGTTGAGTTCTTTTGCTGTCATATCGGAGTATGCTCCAGTAGTTAAAGTTAAATTAAAGATGGATTATACCCAAAAATTTTTAAATTATACTTACAAATTTAGTAAATTTTAAAAAAATAAACTGGAACACTACTTGCTTTTATCTTGTAAATTAATAAAGGATATTGGATGCAAACAGGTTACTATAGTTCAGCAGCAGGTATGGTTACGCAGTTTAACCGTCTTGATACCATTGCAAATAATTTAGCTAATGTTAATACAGCAGGTTTTAAAGAAGACAACTTGATTGTTGGTGACTTTATGCGTATATACAAAGAAAAAAGAGATGAGCTTTCTCTTGATAACAACACAAAAGAATCAGCACAGTTTTTAAATAGAACTATGACTAGAGTACCTCAGATAGTTGATTCTTATACTGACTATTCCGTAGGTTCACTGCAAAAAACTTCTAATCCTTTAGACTTTGCACTATCCCGAAAAGGTCTGTTTTTCGCAGTTAAAACACCACAGGGAGTAAGACTTACTCGTGATGGTTCTTTTACAACAAATAATGAGGGGAAACTTGTTACAAAACAGGGATATGAAGTTTTGCCAAATGATTACTTTAAAAATGTATCAAATGCTGGAATAGATATAAATCAAGAAGATGGTGTTATCAGTGTAGATAAAAATGGACAAATATCAACAAATATACCAAATACTTCAAAATTTACTCAGGGTTCAAAAATTTTTATAGCTCAACCAGATAATATCAACCTCTTGGAAAAAGAGGGTGATAATCTTTATAAGATGAAAGATATAGACAAATTAAGAAGTTTAGAAGATAGTGGAGCTGTTTCTCAAGGTTTTGTAGAAAAGAGTAATGTAAATGCAGTCAAAATGATGACGCAACTTATAGAGACAAACCGTCTTGTTGGAATGTACCAAAAAGCTATGACTACACAGATGGATGATATGAATAGAGATGCAATCCAAAAACTTGCAAAGAAAGCTTAGATAATAGTTTAAAATAGGAGAATTAAAAAATGATGCAATCACTTTATACTGCTTCAACAGGAATGTTGGGAATGCAGACACAGATAGACACTACAGCCAATAATATAGCCAATGTAAATACAATAGGATTTAAAAAAAGTCGTGCTGAATTTGCTGACTTGATGTATCGTGTTATGGAGTATGCTGGAACATCAACAAGTGATACTACAAAAAGTCCAACTGGCATTGAAGTTGGTCTTGGTGTTCGTCCTACAGCAATCAATAAAATTTTCTCTGAAGGCTCTTTAAAACAGACTGGTAATCAGCTTGATATGGCAATAACTGGGCAGGGCTTCTTTAAGATGGAACTACCAGATGGAACACAAGTTTACTCGAGAAATGGTGCATTTAAAATAGATAATAATGGTACAGTTGTCAATAGTGATGGTTATACTCTTATTCCTCAAATCGTTGTTCCTCAAGATGCAACAAATATAAGCATTGGTAGTGATGGAATAGTTACTGTTGTTCAAGCTGGACAAACACAGGCGACTCAGATAGGGCAAATAAATACTACAAGTTTTATCAATCCAGCTGGTTTACACTCTTTGGGTAGCAACTTATATGTAGAGACAGATAGCTCTGGACAAGCAGTTGATGGAACACCTGGTTTAAATGGACTTGGTACTTTAAGACAAGGGTTTGTAGAACTAAGTAATGTTCAGCTTGTTGTTGAATTAACAGACCTTATTACAGGTCAAAGAGCTTATGACTCAAACTCAAAAATCATCACAACAAGTGATCAAATGCTTCAGACTACAAATAATCTAAAACGATAAAAGCTTCATAACAAAGGCTTGATACTAACTCATATTAAGTCTTTATTTTTTCACTTATTTACTCTCTTTATCAAACTGCAAATACTTTTTAGATATAATCGCAAAATTAATTAGAAAATATATTTAGGATTTTATATGCAAAAAGCAAATATTGATGGAAAAGTTTGGACATTTGGTAAAGATATTGATACAGACTTAATAATCGCAGCAAGATACTTAAACACTTCAGTTCCTGAAGAACTGGCAAAACATGTTATGGAAGATGCTGATCCAGAATTTGTAAACAAAATAAGTGTTGGTGACATCATTGTAGCTGGTGAAAATTTTGGTTGTGGAAGTTCTCGTGAACATGCACCAATAGCACTAAAAGCTGCTGGTATTGCTGCCATAATAGCACCAACTTTTGCAAGAATTTTTTATCGTAATGCTTTCAACATGGGATTACCTATCTTTGAACTAGAAGAGAGTGCAGAGATAAAAGAAGGTGATGAGATAAGTGTAGACATGAATGCAGGTACAATCACAAACAAAAGTACAAATAAAACTTACAACTTTGTTCCTATTCCTGCATTTATGCAAGAACTGCTTGATGCAGGTGGACTTATGAATTTTGCAAAAAATGAAGTAGAAGGAAAATAATGAAAAACTATAAAATTACACTAATAAAAGGTGATGGAATTGGTCCTGAAATCATAGATGAGGCTGTAAAAGTTTTGGATGCAGTAGCGTCTTGCTGTGATTTTCACTTTAACTATGATGAAGCTTTGATGGGTGGATGTGCTTATGATATAACAGGAGATCCTCTTCCTAGCGAAACTATAACAAAGTCACTTAACTCAGATGCTGTTTTGTTTGGTTCTATAGGTGGTCCAAAATGGGACAGTCTTCCTAGAGAAAAACGACCCGAGAGTGGATTACTTCGTTTTAGAAAAGAGCTTGGAGTCTATGCAAATCTTCGTCCTGCTGTTGTTTATGACGAACTTATAAACGCATCTTCACTAAAACCTGAAATCATAAAAGGTGTTGATATAATGGTTGTTCGCGAACTTATTGGTGGAATCTATTTTGGTGAGCCAAAAGGTCGTACAGAAGATAAGGGCTGGAATACAATGGTTTATACACGCGATGAGATAGTTCGTATAGCTCATCATGCATTTAAAATCGCACAAAAAAGAGACAAAAGAGTTTGTTCTATAGATAAGGCAAATGTTTTAGATGTATCACAACTTTGGCGTGATGTTGTAACAGAAGTATCAAAAGAGTATCCAGATGTAGAGCTAACACATCTTTATGTAGATAATGCTGCTATGCAACTTGTTTTAAATCCAAAACAGTTTGATGTCATGTTAACTGGAAATATTTTTGGAGATATTCTTAGCGATGAAGCTTCTATGTTGTGTGGTTCTATCGGTCTTTTACCATCTGCTAGTGTTGGCGACAAGATAGGAGTTTATGAACCTATTCATGGAAGTGCACCAGATATTGCAGGGCAGGGCATAGCAAACCCGATAGCTACAATCGCATCAGCTTCTATGATGCTTCGTTATGCTCTTGGTGAAAACGCGGCAGCTGATAAGATAGATAATGCAATCAAAAAAGCACTAAGTGAAGGTTATAGAACTGGTGATTTGGCACAATTTGATGCAAAAGAGATATGCTCAACTAGCGAAATGGGTTCTATTATCGCTAACTATATAGAGAGATAAATTGCAGACACTAACTTTAGCAAATATTTATGAACTTCAAGGTTTAAAAGAGGAAGCTTTAGATATTTATAAAGAGGTTTTAAAAAAAGATCCAAAAAATAGTGATGCAAGAATCGCTATACGAAGACTCTCTGGAATGAGAAAAAAGTTTTTAGATGTAAATATGCAAATGAAAGAATTTTTTTTAAAAATGGATGCAGAAGTAGAGTTTAATGAATTTGAAAGGTGGTTGTTAAAAGCATGGAACTAAAAGATGTGATATTATCTACTCTAGCAGAGATGGAAGAGGAAATACCAGAAACAGCTTTAAATAATATTTCAAATGATTTTGAAGTTAAAGAGAAAAAAATAGTTGAAGTTAAAGAAGATGTTTTAAAACCTACTAATAATGTGGATAGTGAGCTGATTTATTTATCTTCTATTAGAGAGAGACTTTTGGTACTTTTTGAAGGTTTTCAAGCACCAAATAACATAAATATAGAAGCTAAAGTAGATATGACACTTAATTTTTTAGAGTATGTTTTAGCTACAATAGATGCAAGAGTGGAAAACTTAAAAAAGGACAATATATAATGAGCCAATATCGTATCTTAATAGATGCCAATGATGAAAAAGGTTTAGTTTACAAAGTATCTACTATCTTTTTTGATATGAAATTAAACATACTGTCTAACAGTGAATTTGTTGATAAAGAGAACAATAAATTTTTTATGCGTAGTGTTGTTGATGGAGATATAGATAAAGAAAAACTTGCTCAGATGTTGCAAAAAGCACTTCCACAAAGTGCTACTATCAAAGTCATAGAACCTAAGAAAAAAAATATCATCATAATGGCAACTAAAGAACTTCATGCCTTAGGTGATATTCTTATTCGTCATGAATCTGGTGAACTTGAAGCAAATATTTTAGCAGTTGTTTCAAACTATGATACACTTGAGTCACTTGTCGCTAAATTTAACATTCCTTATGT
>JALTUB010000176.1 GCA_027047745.1 Sulfurimonas sp. | reverse complement strand
CTCTATTATTAAGGAATCAAAAAACAATAGGTTTCTCAATATTTCGTCCTGGGGACAAAATATGAAAGAAAATTATAATTTATTAAAAATCTTTGCTAAAATACATAAACCAACCACAGTTTTGCTTGTCAGTAATTATATTGACTTTGCTGACAAAAATAAACAGATTAAATATGATCTGTTGGATGAGTATGTTTCTAATACAAAACCCACCATTTATTATTATTTACAAGATTTAAAGATTAAATATTTATTGTGGAATGCAATACGCTTGCATTTTTATAAAAAAGTTGATAATAGATTCGGATATTTGAAGTACGATAAACATGGAAGCGTTAGGATACCTTTAAAAAAGCCTGCTGTTAGTGATGCTATATGGGAAGGCCATAAACTTAAAAAGGGATACTTTTCAAATGTTACGCAATATCTGTATCTTGACAGTATTTCGAAGTATTGCCTGTCTCATCAAATAAAGCTTTTTTATATACTAAGCCCTTTTCGGGAAGGTTATTATTCTAGACTTGGAAATCAGGAATTAGCATTACTGAATAATCTCACAGGTAAATTAAGGTCTATTTTGTCTAAAAATAATGCTTATTTTGTGAACACACTGAATATTGTATGGCCGGACAGCTTATTTCTTGATTACTCTCATTTTAATAAGCTTGGTGCAAAGAAATTTACAGAACACTTTCTAAAAGAGATGAAAAAAGAACAATTACTGAGGAAAGTGTATAAAACGGAAATAGAAGGTGTTATTGATACAGCGAAGATTGTTATGCGTAAAACAGGTTGAAGAAAACACAGGATATTATTTTCGTATAACTATTGGGATTTATAGCTGTTACTGGTATATAATATTTACCCTTTTGCTTTAGGCGTCCTTACCCAAAGATTAAAGTATTTCATATTTTAGGGAAAAATCCTAACTTTGTAGGCCATGGAAGCCCCGTTACTCTATAAGATAGGTATCACCCTTATTCCCGGTATTGGTGATGTGAATGGCAAAAAGCTCATTCAGTGGTGTGGCAGTGCCGAAGAAGTTTTTAAATCTTCTGCCAAAACTTTACGTGCTATTCCGGGTATTGGCCAGGCAGCTGTAAACAATATTCTCAACCAAAAGGTACTGAAACGGGCAGAGGAAGAGCTGCGGTTTATTGAAAAGCACCATGTCAAAGCCTTGTTTTTTCAGGATGAAGGCTATCCCCAACGTTTGCTCAACTGCTACGACCATCCGCTGATGCTTTATTACCGGGGGAATGCCAATTTAAACCATCAGCGTATGGTTGCTTTTGTGGGAACCCGCCGTGCCACAGACTACGGCCGTGCCCGCTGTCGCGAAATGATTGAAGGCTTGCAGGAAAAAGAAGTGCTTGTGGTGAGCGGGCTGGCGTATGGTATTGACGGTTGTGCACACCGCCGTGCTGTTGAACTGAACATTCCCACCATTGGTGTCCTGGGGCATGGTCTCGACCGGCTTTATCCCGCTACGCACCGGAAGCTGGCCGAAGAGATGCTGGCCAATGGCGGACTGGTAACCGCCGTTGGCCAGCATCTCTTCGGCCAGCTTCCGGTGCGTAGCGGGATAAAGCCGGTCGAGACCATGCCCCAGGAC
>JALTUB010000175.1 GCA_027047745.1 Sulfurimonas sp. | reverse complement strand
ACCGGAATTAAACAGAAAAGAAAAGGTAATATACAACAAACTAAAGTCTGAGTTCCCATTTGTTGAGATTTGTGTTTGGAATACAAAAATATTGAACGAGTTTATGCAACATCAACCTGGCAATTTTCAGATAATAGTTGAAGTTGAAAAGGAAGTAACTCAATCTGTTTTTTATTTTCTCAAAGAATTGAATTATCCTGTCTTCATAGAGCCAACAGAGGAAATATTAGAAAAGTATTTGCCCACAGATAAGGAAGCAATAATAATTAAATCTTTAGTGTCAGAATCACCACTACAAGAAATTGGCAATATTAGAACAGTAACTATTGAGAAATTATTGGTAGATATTTTTTCTGATACAATTATTTTTTCGGCTCAACAAGGTGCTGAACTTCGAACTATTTTTCAAGAAGCATTTAACAAATATACTGTTAACCACAGTAAGATGCTTCGATATGTAAGTAGAAGAAGAAAAAAAGAAAGTTTTCAAGAGTATTTAAGCACAATTCAAATTTACGGCAGCAAAATAGATAATGTTGCCAAATTATAGAATATGATAGATAAGAGTAAAATAAATATAGATTGGATTAGTCAAGTATCTAAACGGAACCGGAAAGCTGACAAAATTTTGGTTGAAAAGGTTATTCGTGCTTTACTATTGCTTGAAGGCTTAGTAGTGCACGAAATTCCTTTTGTATTTAAAGGAGGTACAGCATTAATGCTACATCTAAATTCTTCAAAAAGGCTATCCATTGATATCGATATCATTTTGCCCGAAGAAGTTGAAGGGTTTGAAGATATTCTTAAAAAAGTTGTCGCTGAACAAGGTTTTACGAAATTAGAGTTACAACATAGGAGTACTAATACTAAAATCAAAAAAGAACACTACAAATTTTTCTATACTCCAATACACAAGTCGAATAAAGAGGAAGAATATGTGCTTCTTGATATTCTTTTTGAAGAGGTTGGCTATGCGAATGTAATTGAGATTCCGATACAATCATCTTTTGTGCCAATTGAGGGAGACCCAATTACAGTAAAAGTTCCATGTTTGGAAGATATGCTGGGTGATAAACTTACAGCTTTTGCTCCAAATACAACCGGTATTCCATATTTCAAGAAGAAAGACAGCATGAGTATGGAAATCATTAAGCAGCTTTACGATATTGGAAATCTATTTGATGTTGCAAACGATTTAGAAATAATTAAATCTACCTTTTTGACATTTGCTAAAGCTGAATTGACATACAGAGCTATAAATGGGCTAACAGCTAATGATGTATTGGAAGATATCTTTCAAACATCATTGAATATTGTGACAAGAGGTGCTGATGGCAAAGGGGACTTTGAACAACTACAGCTCGGAATTAGAAGAATTACCGGCTTCATATTTTCTGAGAGCTTTCATTTAGAAAAAGCCATAATATTAGCATCAAAAGCGGCATACATTTCAACACTTATCAAAGAAGATGCAGCTGTAATTGAGAAATTTGAAAATCCCAAATTATTGAAAGATTGGCAGATTGGGGAACCTTTGAATAACAAGCTAAACAAATTGAAGAAATCAAATCCGGAAGCTTTCTTCTATTGGTTTAAAATTTACGAACTTATTAAACAG
>JALTUB010000174.1 GCA_027047745.1 Sulfurimonas sp. | reverse complement strand
ATAGATACACAAAGTTATAATGATTATGTAGTAGATAAAAAGTTACTAAAATTATTTAATATCAAGAAAGTGCCTCCACTTTTTCCTCGTGTTGAAGAGCCTTTAATGAAAGAAGCACCAGAAGCTAAACCTAACAAAAAAGAAGAAGTCGTGAAAGAAAAAGAAGATAAAAAAGAGAACAAAGAAGAAGATAACCTTATAGAAATAGGACAGTTTTTCCAAACATCTTTAAAGGTGGGAACTGTTGTTCAAGCCGAAGAAGTCCCAAAAAGTAAAAAACTTTTAAAACTGCAAGTTGATTTGGGTGAAGAAGAATCAAGACAAGTTGTTGCTGGGATTAAAGAGTTTTATTTACCTGAAGATTTACTAAATACACAAGTTTGTGTGGTTGCAAATCTAAAACCAGCTAAACTTATGGGAATGATGTCAGAAGGAATGCTTCTTGCTGCTAAAGATGAAGATGGTTTATGTTTAGTTAGACCAGAAAAACCTAAAAAGGCAGGCACACCTATTGGATGAGACTTGAAAATGTCCTTGCACTTACAAATGCAAACCTCGTAAATGAACCATTTGTAAAAGAATTTACCAATATTGTTTTTGATGAAAACAGAGTAAAGAGAGGAGATCTTTTTATCGCTTTTAACGATAGCACGATAGAGACTGCACTGCTTAATGGTGCTTATGGTATTATATTTGATAAACCAACACAAATAAGCGATAGTGAAATAGCTTGGATTAAAGTAAAAAACATAGAAGACGCACTAAAGCGACTACTTCGTTTTAGACTTATAGAAAAAGATGTAAGAGTTTACGAGTGCAATGAAATCATCTTAAAACTAGCACTTCAAGTCATAACTGAATCAAACTTTATAGTCTTAAAGGGGGATATAAAATCTCTTGTTCAAGAACTTTGGGATATAGAAGGCTCGTTTACAATTTTATTTTCCCCTACTCTATCCCCTAAAGATATATTTACAGATATAAAAACTATCCCATCGTCTAAAGAATCTATAACTATAATGGAACAAACACTCTTTGAAACATCTTTTATATATGATGATATATTTTACGAAAGACAACTTATCTCACCGTTTTTTATACCTTATTTAGCAGAGTTATTACATCTGTTTAAAAAACTAAATATAAACTTTCGCTTGAAAAAGTTTACTCCACTTGAACATTTTGAAGCAGTTTTTACAAATAAAAAATTTGAAATAAAAGAGTTCGGGACTAGTGATAAAGTTATTATATTTGAAAAAAACTGCTCTTTAGTTGAAGAAGAGATAAATTATTTAGATAAACAAGCTACTTGGGCAAAGACTATCTTTGTAGTTCCATATCTAAACAGTAACAATTTTGAAGGTATTGAAAATATGATATTTTATAAAAATGAAAATGAAATTTTAAATATACTAAAGTCAAATAGTTTTCATTTTGCTTTGATTGTAGGAGTAGATAAGTCAATACTCTCTAAACCATTAACAAATCAGGGGCAAATGTCTCTGTTTGACTTTAACTAAAAAAGGAACATCATGAACCGTAGAACTTTTTTAACTACAGCTACTGCAACATCGGCGGCTATCGCTCTTAATGGATGTAATGAAAGTCATAGAAAAGCAATAGACTATT
>JALTUB010000173.1 GCA_027047745.1 Sulfurimonas sp. | reverse complement strand
GAAGTAAGTCCTACTCCTATCAAATCAGCCCCACCCTTTGTTGTGTAACCTTGAAAATTTCTATGAAGTTCACCTTTTTCTATAGCTTTAAAAAGTTCATCTTCAGGTTTTGCGAAGTGATCCATCCCTATCATCTTGTAACCATTTTTAGTTAAAAAGTCTATGGTATAACGCATAATCTGTAACTTTTCATCAGGCTCTGGAAGTGTTGTTTCATCTATCTTTCTCATAGTCTTTTTAAGCCAAGGCACATGAGCGTAGTTAAAGACTGCAAATCTATCAGGATTTAATGTTAAAGCAAGAGAGAGAGTCTCTTTAAAAGTCTCAAGAGTTTGGTAAGGAAGTCCATAAATGAGGTCAGTATTTACTGAGTGCATGTTGTATTTTCTAGCCAAATCCATAGCAGTTTTAGTAATCTCATAAGGTTGCACACGGTGAACAGCGATTTGAACTTTTTCATTAAAATCTTGCAAACCAAAGCTTACACGGTTAAAACCTGCTTCGCTCATGACCCTCATCTGATCTTCATTAATGTGTCTTGGATCTATCTCACAGCTAATCTCTGCATTTTTTGCAAAATTTGGAAAATAAGACTTTATCTCATCTATGATTATTTTTAGTTGTTCTGATGAGAAAAATGTAGGTGTACCACCACCAAAGTGCATCTGAATAACTTCTCGTTTCATATCTAAATGTTGTGAAAGTATCTTAAGTTCTCGTTTAAGATACTCGATATAACGAAGCATCTTATCTTCTTTAGAAGTATAAACAACGCTACAACCACAAAAATAACAAGCGTTTTTACAAAAAGGAAGATGAAAATAGAGACTTAAAGGGCGAGAAGTATCCTGAGACTCTATCTTTTTTATATACTCATCATATCCATAAGAGTCACTGAACTCTAGTGCAGTTGGGTATGATGTATAACGAGGACCTGGTTTTGAGTATTTTGTAAATTTTGCGAAATCTAACATGTTTCATCCATTTATTTAATTATCGCGATTATCTCTAAAAAGTGTTGAAGAAGTGATTAATCTTTTAACTCTCCTGCTAATCTTTGGTAAACTTTAGAGTTATCTAAGAGTTCATGATGAGTTCCACTATCAACAATAGCACCTTTTTGCAATACTAAAATCTTATCTGCATGCTCAATAGTTGAAAGTCTGTGAGCTATAGTAATCGTTATCTTATCTTTTGCATAATCATCAAGTGCAGACTGAATGCGTTTTTCACTCTCATTATCTAGTGCTGATGTTGCTTCATCAAAAAGTAACAGTGAAGCGTGTTTATAGATAGCACGGGCGATAGAAACCCTTTGACGCTGACCACCTGAAAGGTTTGAACCTGCTTCACTCATCATAGTATGTATGCCATCTTCAAGTGCCATAGCAAACTCATAAGCGTCTGCTAATTTAAGTGCTTTAACCACTCGATTCTCATCTATCTCTTCTTCACCATAAGCTACATTTGCAGCTAAAGAGTCTTGAAAGATGTAAACTCTTTGTGATACAAGAGAGATATGATGTTTTAATGATGATAAACTGTACTCTTTTATATTTAAGCCGTTTATTTTTACTAAACCTTCATCAGCATCATAAAAACGCATAAGCATTGCGATAAAAGTTGATTTTCCACCTCCACTATCACCGACTAGAGCTATTTTTTGTCCATCATGGATGGATATATCTATATCTTTTAGTGCATAAGAGCCTTCGTACATTAAAGATACATTTTTAAACTCTATCTTTTTAATATCACTGCTTAAAGTTTTTTCTCCATCAACTATGCTTGGTTTAGTATCTAAAACCTCAAATACTCTCTCACTAGCAGCTATCGCATCTTGTATCTTTGCGTAAGTTCCACTAAGCTTTCTTATCGGTTCAAAAACAAGACCAACTGCTGTAATAAATGCCGTAAACTCACCAACACTCATGCGACCATCAAAAACCTCTTTACCACCAACATAGATAACAGCTGCAAGTCCTGTAACACCAAGCATCTCCATAAGAGGAGGAACAAGAGCGCCAACATAAACAGTTTTCATATTTATCTTAAAAAACTGCCAGTTTTGAACATTAAAACGCTTAAGTTCAAAAGCCTGTGTATCATTTGCTTTTATAATCTCACTGTTGTTAAATACTTCCGTTAAACGAGTTACAATATCTGCATTTTTCTCTTGTGAATGGTGTGAATATTTTTTGAGTCTTTTAGCTATCGACATCAAAGGAACAATAGCTAAAGGAACAACTACAAGAGTGTAAAAAGAGAGCATAGGACTTAAGTAAATGATGTAACTTATAAGTGCAATAACAGCTAAAACATCACGAAACAGATCTGGCAAGATGTTTGCTACAAAAGTCTGGATACGACCTATATCATTGGTAACACGAGAGATAAGTTCTCCACTTCGGTTGATGTACAAAAACGCCATATCTTGGGATATGATATGAGAAAGTAAAAGTTCACGAAAACGAGTCACAATACTCTGTCCAATATACTCCATAAAAATAGTCTGAACATACTTCCCAATCGCCTTAGTAAGATAGATACCAATAAGACCAAAAGGAATAAGGTAAAGCATCTCTTTTTTCTTAGCAATAAACATATCATCCATCAAAGGCTTCATAATTTGTGCACTTGCAGCAGTAGAAATCACAATCAAAATCCCACCAAAGATGACAAGCATATAGTAAAATTTATACTCTTTTATGTAAGGCCAAAATCTTTTTATTATCTCTTTCAAATTATCTCCAGTGTTAATATGACATTATATCCAAGTAAATTTGATATAATTTTAAAAAATATTAACGAGAATAATTGAATGAAACTACCTTTACATGTCATCATGAGAAAAAAACTATCTGCATTACTCAATGCTTTTCTTGCTCTTTTTTCAAAAAATACATCCTATGCAACAAGACTAAATAGAGATGAAATAAAATCAATCATGATAATTCGTCCAAACTATCGTATCGGTAATCTAATCTTCTTAACACCTCTAATCAATGAACTTTATGCACATATGCCTCATGCAAAGATTGATATAATCGTAGGAATGAGACTAGCAGGTAAAATCTTAGAACCTATGCCAAATGTAGATAAGGTTATCGACATCCCAAGAAAACTTCTTTTGCAACCTCTTGATATGTTTTCTTATATCAGGCAAGTACGAGCAAAGAAGTATGACTTAGCTATAAATATGTCTGGTGGCTCAACAAGTGCGCAGATTGTCACTGCATTTGTTAAAGCAAAATATAAAGCAAGTTTTTATGATAAAAGGCTCTGGACACATTTTACGCATGTGCAAGATAGAGGTTTGCAACATTATAAACATATGGGACTTGAGTCTTTAGAATTTTTACGATTTTTTGAAATCAACTTTCCAAAAGAGCAACCTACTCTTGACATTAGGCTCACCAAAGAGGAAAAAGAGGAAGCAAAAAATGACCTTAGACAACTATTAGAAAAAAACTGTATAGGTACAGACAAAAAAACCGTAGCACTTTTTAGAAATGCTAGATTTGATAAAAAAATTCCTGATGAATGGTGGAATGAATGGATTTTATCTTTGCAAAAAGAGAATGAAAAAATCGTAGTAATCGATATACTCTCACCAGATATTCCAACAAAACTCAATGAGAATATTTTAGAATACTCTAACAAAAATCTTCGTCTTCTTGGTGCATTTTTTCAGGAGTGTGACTTATATGTTAGTGCTGACACTGGACCTATGCACTTAGCAGTTGCTTCATGTGCAAAGGTTTTAGCACTTTTTAATAAGACTAATATGGAAGTTTATGGAGCTTTGGGAGATAAAAACAAAACTATAGATGTTGAAAAACTCTCAAGCTTAGAAGTATCAAAAATCACTCAAGATTTGTTAAGTGCCAAACCATAATAAATGACATATTTCAAAAACACAAAAAGAGGTTTCCTGCAAGGCAAAAACTTGCAGGACTAACTGGTTAATTCAAAAGTTTTTAACGAAGTCAGGAAGCCTCTCTTTGTGTTTCCCTACGGGCGATAAGATAAGTATCCTATTTCGTCGTTAAATTTCCTTGAATTAACCAGTTAGTCCTGCGAAAATTTGCCTAGAAATAGAACACTTCTCTTATCGTTGAAATATGTCATTTATTCTGGTTTGGCACTTATAGTTTTTTGTATATAAGCGTTTGCATCTTTGACATAATCAGTCGAGATTGAATATTTTCGACTATCTACTGCACCCATAATATTAATAAAAACAGCATAAATAACAATAAAGACTAAAACTTTTGGCATGTATCTATGCTCTTTGTCTTTAAGATAGACAACAACTGGAATAATGGCAAATGGGAATACTATAATCAAATGCCAATAGCTAAAGATAATAGGCGATAGAATCGAGCTTATAAAGACACCAATAACAGCACCAAAAACATACAGAAGCAACCACTCTTCTTTTGTTTTGATTGGCATATTGCGAGTAAATAATTTACCTTTGACTAGGTCATAAAAATATCTATTTGCCTTATAAGAGATATAAATAGTAAATGCACCTACAGAAAACACAATAGCTTTGTAGCCATAAACAAATATCATCTGCACTACATGCGAAGCACCCAACCACTCAAAATGAGCACTTGCAATAAGCTTGTTTGGAAAGAAAAAAGAGCCGTATCGTAACCAATAGATAAAAGATTTTAGCACAGGATAGACATGCACCCCACCCCAGCCGATATATCTTCCTGTGTCATCTGCATGATGAGTTATAGCACTATTTTGCATAACAGCTTGAAGATAGGGAACTAAAGAGAGGGCTATAAGCAGTGTACCAAACGCAACCCCCCACCAATTTACTTTTACCATTTTTCTATAGAGTAGATAAAGTGAAATCAGAGAGAGAATTATCCAAGAGTAGTGAAACTGCAAGGCAAGTCCAATGGCTAAAACATTTAGAGTTGAATACGCAAATGAACTTTTTTCTCTTTGTTTGTATGCACTCCAAATATGAAGAGCAGAGAAGAAAAAGAGATAAGAGGGATTGTATAAAATATTTTCAAACAAAAACCAAGGGTTTAGCCAATAAAGCACTAAAAAGATAAGACGAGTATCTTCTTTGTAAATATCTTTTAATACACTATCTAAAAGAAAATAAGAAAACAGATGTAAAAAAAACAAAAACACCATAGGCGACATTGGCGAATCATAAATCATCACAGGCAGAGCTACAACATACGATATCATACTGCCAGGAACATTACCAACTGCACTTGCCGCGTTACCGTAGTTTATCCATGTGTGTTTGTACGCACCCATATAACCTTTGTAAAGCATTTGAGTCTGGTCACCTGTAAGGATTTGATGTTGGGCGTAGAACCACGCCAATAACAAACCTAAAAACAGTAGTGATATTTGAATAAGGGTAAATCTTTTTTCTAACTGCATCATACCTCTTTAAAAGTCCAAAATTTATGTATAACAAAAGTTATGAGTGGCATTATAGCAACTATCATAAGTGTATGCAAATAGCTGTTTTGTATATTTACCATATCTGATAAGATATATGAGAACAAAAAAGTTCCAAACTGAACTGCAAAAAATTTCAATAATTTTAAAAAATGGAATATAGTCTTAAATACATAAATAGTTTGAAAGACATAAGAGAAAGAAAATGCAATAAAAAAAGCAAATATATTTGATATAAAAACAGTAGTTTGAAAAAAGTATATCAATGCCCAAGCAGTAAAGAGATGGATAAGTGTTGCCACAACACCAAAAACTCCATACTTTACTAGCTGTAAGATGAACGCTCTAGTATTCATTTTCTACTATATAAA
>JALTUB010000172.1:27364-42086 GCA_027047745.1 Sulfurimonas sp. | reverse complement strand
TAACTTAATAAAGTTAGTCTCTTACTTGCTTAGTTTTCAATGATCTCAAACTTTCCTAAAACTTCAACTCGAAGTCTCTTAAGGCCTTTTAAACAAGGTCTCTTTGTTTGTGGATGGGAATTATAGGGGGTTGTTGCTTAATTGTCGCTTAATTGGTGGGGGAAGTTTTTAAAAGTTTTGAAACTTACTTATTATTACTTATCGACATGCTGTTTCTGCACTATTTAAGACACATACATAACCTGTTTTTGGTTCTATTTGAATTGTTATTGTGTCTAAACCATGATTTAATATAAATTTACATTTCGTTTTTAATATTCCATCTATACTTGATGTCCAACTGCTACTATCTCCTTTAAAAGGTCTTCCTAAATTATCAAACGCTATTCTATTTGCTCCACCACAATCACTTGTTGTTACAGATGTAATTCCGTAACTTGCACCAAGATTCATTTTCTTTGTAACTCTTGCATCTGTTGCATAATTTATAACACCAGCAAAACCTCCAGTTAACAATTTGTTTGTAGAAGTTGGATCTTTTGCAAGTTCTGATATTCCTGGATTACCTGTAAATGCTCCTGCATCTGAAAATATTGAATATGCCTCAAATCCATTTGTATGAGTTGTAGATGTACCAAAGAGTATCTGCCACCTTTTCTTATACCACTGATTATTGCTCTTGTCATATTTATCATCAACCATAGCTAAATGCTGTGTATATCTTATATCTGAAATGAGTTGAATTGCTGCTTCTTGAAGAGGATTTGTTTTTGTTCTTGGGACAATAATCGCAGCTAAAATGCCAATTACAACTATCACGAATACAAGTTCTAAGAGGGTAAATGCTTTTTTCATAAATATACCTATCTGTTTTTGTGCTTAAAGTATATCTAAAAAGTATTGAATTTAAAAGGAAGTAGTGATTTATCTGTTCCACCATGAGAAAGGTGGAACGAGTGTATTGTATTTTTAAAGCTTCTCTGCTTCTTGAACATCATAAAGAATGTCATCCATTGGATGTCTATACATTGGCATTGCAAGTCTTTTTTCATCAAGGATATGACCGATAAATCCTATAGAACGACCAACAATAAAGAATGCGTTTAGAGTACCTGAAGATATAAATTCATTAATCTCTTCTTCTGTATAACCTAAAGCTCTCCACATATCTACCATTAAGATACCGATTGTACCATCAACATTAAGAATCAAGTTCTCTTTTTTAGATGTAGTCAATTGCTCAACTGTTAATGCATAATCTAAAAGTGGTGTAGCTGGGAAATACTCTTTAGCAAATTTTTTAAGACCTTCAACACGCAAATCTGGATTTTTCAAAGATTTAATACGATGACCGATACCTGGGATTGGAATCCCTTCACTTTTCATATGTGCTAAAAATTGTGCTGGGTTAAGGTTATTATCATCAGCATATTTAAAATGTTGTGCAGCACCATCAATAGCACCACCAAATCTTGGACCGATAGTTAAAAGACCTGTTACGAGTGATTCAACAACTGATTTTCCTGCTCTTGCTGTTACTTTTGAATTATGAGCCCCACTTACAGCCGGACCATGATCAGCAACAGTTTTCATAACAGTTTCAATAAACTGAGTAGCCCACTCTGGATACTGTTTTTTAAACCATAGTAAAGAGATAACATCACCGATACCCTTACCTGTATCTGGAGTTGCAACAGAAGAGATTGGGAAACCTGCGTATGTTGCTTCTTCTCCTCTATCATCACTAATTGTACAGATAAATTGTTTTGAACGGCGTACTTTTGGAACTGTACTCATAGCAGGTTCAGAAATTTCACTAATTGTTCCATTTTCTAATAGTTCATTATAAACTTTGTTAATTGTTCCTGGTAATTCATTGAATGATTCTGGCACATAAATACCAGCTTCTGCCATTGCTTTGTTTTTCGCAGCTGCAGTTTCAGCATCAGCATTTGCACTAGCACCTGCATGACCAAACTGAACACCTGAAGAGAAATGCTTAGCAATTGTACCAATACACCATGCAATAACTGGTTTTTTGATTTGACCATTTTTAATAGCTTCGATGATTTTATACTCTTCAGTACCACCAACTTCGCCTAAAAGAACCATATATTTAACTTCTGGATTTGACTCCATTCTAAGCATATTGTCAATAAAAACTGATCCAACAAATCTATCTCCACCAATAGCTACACCCTCAGCAATACCATCTGCGTTTAAAGCAATAATATTTGAAAGCTCATTGAAAAGTCCACCTGAACGAGTTACAAGTCCACATGAACCTGCACGGTGCAGTTTAGAACGAACAATATTTTCAATAGTACCACCAATATTTGCTATCTTAAAGGCACCTGGAGCTATAGCACCAACAGTTGCTGGTCCAATTACTGTAACACCAGCAGTTCTTGCAGTGTTGTTCATTTTTCTAGCTAATCTTTCTGGAATACCTTCAGCAGTTACCATTATTGATTTGAAACCACCAAGTTCAACTGCTTCCATTGTTACATCATAAGCAGTTCTAAAAGATGCAAAGTTTAAAAGAACATCAGCATTTGGATGTGCTTTTTGTGCCTCTGCAGTGCTTTTAAATAATGGTACCATTATCTCATCTGGACCATAAAAGAATTTTTCAAATTTGTTTCCACTTGTTGGAGCAACAATAGCTGCTACCGATGGTGTTTTTCTTTGAATTGTATAATCATAATCTAACATTCTTTGAATAGCAGTTTTGTTGTTGTTCCAAAAAATTGCTTGCGTATCTTTAGTATATAATTTTTCCATTTTTATCCCTTACTTCTCTAGTGCCATTCTAACAATGTCAGTAACATGTGTTTCTGGTCCATAAACTTCAATAGTTAAACCTAATCTATCAGAAGCCTCTTTAATGTCTTTAAGACCTTTTTCATAGTTTGGTCCACCACGACGAACATAAATTTTAGTGTTATGTTCTTTCATTTTTTCAGCATTCTCTTCAAATGACTGGATAATACCAGTAAAAGTTTTTGCTACATCTGTAAAATTTGCAATTGCTCCACCAATAATCATAATCTTATCAAGACCTTTTGGATCTTTATGACGAGTCATTAAATCAATGATAGTGTCTGCATAGAACTTTGTTTCACTAGTTGTCGGACCACCTGAATACTCACCATAGTTAGCCAAATCTGCTATAGAACCACCATTTGCTTCAGCAAAATCAGCAATAGTATCTGCATAAACAACAGAAGCACCACCACCAGCAACCATGGTCCAAACTCTACCCATAGGGCTAAGAATAGTAAGTTTTAGTGAAGCACCTGATTTACTATCAGCATCTGCGATAGCTTTTTCTTCAGGAGATTGATCTTCCATACCAAACGCAGTTGGGTATTCAATCTCTCCCCAAGTATCTTTCATCAAAAAACCTGCAGTATCATCAAGACGAGCAACAAGGTCTAAGATAGCCATTTCGTTGTTATCAAGCATAACTATTGGATTTATTTCTAAATATGCAAAGTTCATATCTCTATAAAACTTAAAGAATGCAACAGCAAATGCTTCAAAAGTTGCTCTATTTTCAGTTGGAATATCAGCAGGAATATTTGCTCTAACAGCATGTTCCATATCAGCATCAGACATATCGATAGGGACAACTACTTCATTGACCTTTTCATCCCAACCCTCTTCAACTTCCATTCCACCTTCAGCAGACATATAAAGAACATCATCTTCACCAACACAAGTTGCTGAGATATAGTATTCTTGCTCTTGAGAGTGAGGAGTAAATGGTTCAATAATAAAGTGACTTAAAGTACCATGTTGACCAGTTAAAAGCGTAGTTGTATGAGAAATCTTCTCATCAATCCACTTTGCAGCATCTGATAGAGTTACATCACCTGGCTTATTTGTTTTAAAAAGAACTAAATCATTCTTCCCACGCTTACCAAACAACATATCTGGTTTTGCCACTAATGGCTCTTGTTTTAACCACTCAAAACCATGTTCTTCAGCTTTTGCTAAAAGTTCTGCTCCACTTGTTACTAAAACAGATTTAAATCCATAATGGAATCCACTAAAATATTTTTCCCATTGTTTAGAAAAAAGTGCTTTTCCGTCGTATTCGCGTATCGCTTTTTGAGCCATAGAAACTCCCTATTTTTTATTTGTGGAGTATTCTATCATAATCTAATTTAATCTATATTTTGCTCTTATATCTAATATCTATTTCGTTTATTTTTTGTTTATTTTAGTAACACTAGCAGTATAAAGTTTTTTACCTTTGTAACTTATTGTTACATTTGAACTATTTTTATCATTCAAATCTTTTTCTTCTAATATATTTTCATCACAATATTTAATTCCATAAAAAGATAATCTTAATGACATTTTTTTATCTGTAGAGACGCAGTCTATATTTTCTTGTTTTAATTTTTGTGCTAGTTTACTTGCCACATGAGATTTATATGCAAAATGTTTTTTTGGATTATCAATCAATAAATACAATTCTTTGTTGAATAATACGACCAGATAATTGAAAGCTAAGAAAATAAAAGATGCTAAAAATATAATTCTATATTTAGTTCTAAACATTTTTAACCTTACTTTATATGATTGTACAAAGGTTTGAGCGACTAAAGGTAAAGCAATCATTAAGTAAGGAGCAAAATGTTCAACCATTACCCTTTGTCTAAGTGATAATAAAATGGAAAATACTAAGGTTGTTGATGATATATACCAAATATAATTTGTTTGGTTTGTTAAATATCTTCTGTAGAGAGCATAAAAAATAAATATAAATATAAATGGTGTAAAAATCGTAGAGTAAACACCTATAAGATCAAGAAAATGCCCAGTTGGAAATCCACCTGCTTCTATTCCATACATATATACTGAAGAGAGAAATAGAATAAAATTAAAAAGAGATTGGTATTTTTGTTTGTTGTAAATATAATATACACTCATTCCAAAATAGAGATATATAAATCCTGAGTCTACAAATAGATAAGAGAACAATAATATATTTACTAAGAATAGAGAATATTTTTCATAAATATATACAAAAAGAAAAAGTCCAAAAATAACTAAACCTGCACTGTTTACAACCAATGCAGAACTAATCACACCTGGCAACAGTATATATAACAATACCAACCATATTCTATCTCTTTGGCTTGATAGATACTTTTTTGATATATCATATAATATCATGACACTTAAAAGGTGCATGATAATCATAGGTAATCTTAAAGCAAAATCATTATGTCCGAAAATAGCTACCGAAGAGTTTACTAAGAACTTCAAAAAAGAAGAATCACCATACAAAATCAATGCTTCAGCATAGGATATGGATAGATTTGTAGTTTGTGCTAAAAGTACAATAGTGTCAATAAGAAGAATAATGACAAAAATGTACCTTTTTATCATATTTTTAAAAAATTTCCTATCATCTCATGTCCATATTCACTCATGATTGATTCTGGGTGAAACTGAATACCATATATATCTTTATCTTTTATTTTTAGTGCCATTATCTCATTATCATCTGTACTAAATGCCGTAGGAATAATATTTTTAGGTAAACTCTTTTTATCTACTATAAGAGAATGATACCTAGTTGCAACGAACTCTTGTGGCAAATCCTGAAATATTTTACTATTGTTTGATTGTTTCATGACAGAAGTTTTACCATGCATCATATTTTTTGCACGAACAACATCTCCACCAAAAACTTGTGCGATACTTTGATGTCCTAAGCAAATCCCTAAAATAGGAATCTTATCTTTAAAATATTCTATAGTTTTTAAAGTTATACCCGCTTCATTTGGTGATGCTGGGCCAGGAGAAATAATAATCTTTTCCGGTGCTAATTTATCAATCTCTTCAACACTCATCTCATCATTTCTAATAATTTTTAAATCAGCACCAAGTTCTCTACAATACTGCACAATATTGTATGTAAAACTATCATAATTATCTATCATTAGTATCATTTGTTTTTCATCCTCTATAAAGCCCTATTTTTAGGGATTTTCTAAACTTTCTATCCAATATATTATATATCGTGCTACCCTATAGCTACCCATTTTGTATATTTTATACATTTTTTTACTGTTTTATGGTAGCACGATTGGGTAACAAAAACTCTTATTTGGATTATATCAAATTTTGAATAAGAGTGTTGTTTAATCGATATAATTTAATCAAAAATACTATCTTTTATATTGAGCTGTTCCAACATAGAAGTTATAATCTTTCTTTGGATTGATGGAAAACGATTTGTATATATTAGTTTCTTAAGCTCAATATCTGGGACAATAACGACAGGTTTAAATATCACTTTATAATCGTAAGCACTCATATTTGCATCTTTCAACTGTTCCACAAAATAAGTAACATTATCTGATATACCAAGATAGTGTTTCTTGTATTGATTATTTCCTGTTTTACATGTAACTTCGAGCTGATTATCCGCTTTGTCTTTTTTAATAGATTTTAACTTCCATCCTCTTTAATAAATCTATAACCTCCTTAAATGTCAAGAACAATTCACTCATCTTTTTTCTTCTCTTAGCATCTCTATAAACTCTTTATTTAAGCCTGTTATGAGTGTTATTGTCTCGTTATCTAAACCTTGTAAAATTGACTTTTTAGCGATATCAATTTTTCCCTGTTCAATTCCTTTTTCAATTCCTTTTTCAATTCCTTGTTTTATTCCCTGCTCTATCCCTTGTTCAATCCCTTTTTTTACACCTTCTTCCTTTGCTTTTCTCTTAGCAGTTCTAAAGGCATTAATCTCATCAAAAGCTTTTAGTGTCATATAGTCATAGACTTCTAACTCTTTTTTATTCCAGTTACATTGAGATGCTAGAAAAAATGCATCTTTGAACTCTTCTATAGTTTCATACTCTTTGGGTATGAGTTCAAAGTCATCTGCATATTTTATAAAGTATATCCATTTATCTAAGATGGTAGATAATTCTGATAATTTTTTATCAAATTTACTGAGTTCTATAAAAGTAAATTCAAAGTCATCAAGGTCTTGTTTTAATGTCTCTTGGTTTGTGATAAGGTGTCTCGATATGTACTCTTTGTTATCAAATATGCTAAAGTTTAGGATTCCTATAAAGTAAACTTTTTGAAGTTTTTCATAGTCTCCACCTTTTGGAAGTTGTTCTACATAAGCTTTAGAGGTATAAAAGAGACTGCGTTTATGAAAATCACCCAAATCTTTTCTTTGCATCTCTACTATAAAAGTATCACCATTTTTGTTTGTTGCTTTTATATCAAGTATAGTCTCTTTAAGTTCAGGAATTTGAGGTAATTGGTACGGGTTTGTTAAGCTTACTTCTACTATAGTTTTCTCATCTTTAAAGTCTAAAACACTATTTAAAAAAGAGATAAGGATACTTTTATGTTGTTCATTGCCAAATATCTTTTTAAAGGCGAGGTCATTTTTAGGGTCTGCGAATTTCATGTTATTATTTTTGACATTTAGTTGCTGTTAAGTTAGCTTTGTTTTTTTCTAAAGTCTTTGTAGAGATACCTTTTACTTTTGCTAACTCCTCTATATTTTTAAAGCATTTATGTTCTTTTTTGTAAGTAACTATAGTTTGAGCTTTTTTAGCTCCAATACCTTTGAGTGTTGTTAACTCTTTTGCAGTTGCATGGTTTATATCTACACTTGCAAACAAGAAGCTCATTCCAAGTAGCAATAGTGTTATGATTTTCATGGCTGGTTTCCTTTTTGGATATGGGGTATTTTAGCATAAAATGTATTTTACTTAGATTAATGGTGAGATTTATGGTTGTGCTTTCCAAATAGTCTCTTTTGCTTCACTCTTACCGACTGAAGTTGGTGTTACAAAATAGACAACAACATACCCTATATCAATACCAACTATATCAGCAAATATATCTAGCAGTGAAAATCATATTATCTTTTCCCTTACTACTCTTTACGATGATGCTGTTATATCAAATTTAATTTTGAACCTGCTTTTGGTTTGTTAATTGTTGCAGATAATTTGAGATATTTATAAGAGAAAATGTAACTAAAAATATCAAAAGACCTGGAAAAAAACTCACCCACCATGCTATCTCTACTACATCCTTTCCAGCACTTAAAACAGTTCCCCAACTCATTTGAGGGGCTACGATCCCAAGACCTAAAAAACTAAGTCCAGACTCAGCTAAAATAGCACCACCTACGCCAAATGTAAAACTTACAAAATATATCGGTGCTAAAATGGGGGCATAATACTTAAATAATATTTTTATTTTACTAACTTTTGCAATATTTAGTATTTTTATATATGGCTGAGATGTTATCTTAAAACTCTCTGTTCTGATGAGTCTCGCAGTTGTCATCCAGCCCGTAACAGATATAATCACTATAAGTACAAGCGCAGAAGCATTTACATAACTTACTAAAGCTAACAATAAAAAGAATGTTGGAAATGTTAAAAACAGATCAACTAAGACAATAAAAGATTTATCAACTATGCCACGAAAATACCCAGCCATAGAGCCAAAAACAAGTCCTATAAAAGATGCTATAAATGCACTGCCTACACCGATAGTTAAAGATACTTTTCCACCTTCCATCAATCGAGCAAGTATATCTCTACCTAAGCGATCTGTACCTAGATAATGTTGTAATGATGGTTTTAGCAGTATCGAATTGCTATCTAAAGTATAAGCATCAACACCGTAAAAATAGTTCCCAAAAAATGAAAATACAAATACAAAGCCTAAAATTAGTATGCTAATTATTGGCATTACCCACTACCTTATTTATTGTTTGATACCTAGAAGTGTTTGCATCATCTGATTTACTGTTGAGATAACTTTTGCAGAAGCTCCATAAGCTGTTTGATACTTGATAAGATTTGTCATCTCTTCATCAATATTTACCTTAGATGTACTTCTATACTCTAGTTGTGTTGCATTGAACTGTGTTGTGATAGTATCATTTTTTGATATAGCAGCATTTGTATTTGTACCTACGAAAGTTGCGGTAAGATCAAACATTCCATATGTAGTAGTATTATAAGTATTACTTCCAACTTTAAAGTCATATTTTTCAAATTGCTGTTGAAGTACATTTAGAGCTGTCCTGTTATCACCAGATGAGCCTGAATAACCTGCTTGAATATTTGTTGGATTATCTTTTAATGAATTATTTAGTTGCATATCTCTAGCATTGCTACCATCAAAATATCTACCAAGTCCAAGAGCCCCAGCGAAATTACTGCCAGATGAAAAGTTAGCATTAGCTAATTTATCTTCTATAGAAAATTTATAACCCTTAGATGAGGCTAAGGCATCCATTGAAAGTTCTAAATTTCTCTGACCATCAGCTGCTGGCTGATAGTTAAAGTTTATATAATTATTTACATTATCATTTGCATTTCCGTCATGGTTATCATCTTTACTAGCTCTTATCTGACCTTCAATTGAATTATTATTAGTACCACTCATGACAGTTGCTTCATCTATATTTATACTTCGTCTTGCAACTTCTTTTCCATTTAAGTCATAAACTACTAAATCAAAAGCACCTTTATGAATATTTAAATTTGATTGAAGTAAAGGAGAGTTTGAAAGATCTGCTTTAGTATCATTAGAAATCATTTTAGTTGTTGCATTTGCAGAATATAAATTATTTGTACTCTCTATTATACCTTGAGAAAAAGCATCCAATTGAGCGACAACATTTTGTAGAGTTCCATCAACTGGGACACCACTTGTAGTATCTAATACTCCACCTCTAAGCTTTAGTATAGCACCTATTTTCCCGCCATCTAGTTTTTCATTTAACGGTATAAGTGTTCCATCTTGTCTTTCATAAGAGACATCATAAAACCCAAGCTGACTGTCGTTTGTTAATTTTAATGGATGAAAAGTATTACCATCTACAATATTAAAACCATTTACACTAAGAGTATAGCTACCCGTTCGAGTATTTGAGTTACTATCAATCTGTGTATTTGCTGTAAGTTGCCCTTGCTTAACATTTGCACCAATAAGACGAGAAAGTGTTCTCTCTATAACATTTCTTTTATCTCTTAAATCATTAGCACTATATGCTCCACCTGATTCTGCTGTATCTATAGATGTGTTTAAATTAGCCAATTGTTTTGCTAAATCATTTACTTGATTAATATTTACACTAAGTTCATCATTTACTTGACTTTGAAGATCTAAAACTTGAGATTGTGTCTGTTTGATATGTTGTGTTAGTGTCTCAGTTTGCTGTGCTAAATCAACTTTAATAGCATCATTGCTAGGATTATCAGCAAAAGTTTGCCAACTATTATAATAGTTAGTTAAATCAGCTTTAACACCTACACCATCAATCTCTGGAAAAAAAGTTGAAAGCGTGTTTAGAGTTTTTTGTTCATAATCACTCTTCTCTTTATCTGAAGAGACTGCACTATATCTATCAAAAACAAAGTTATCAAAAACACGCTTAATATCTTGAATCTCTGTTCCATTTCCCACCTGACCAGGTCTTGCAGTGATTGGAGTGGCTGCTGAAGCTATAACTCTTTGTCTAGTATAACCTTTAACTTCTGCGTTTGCTATATTATGCCCTGTTGTGCTAATTCCAACTTGGGATGCATTTAAACCTGAGTAGCCAATACCTAAAGTGTTAAATAAAGTTGACATACTACACTCTCACTTCTAAGATTGATGGGTCTTTTGATGCGACTTTATCATATCCCTGCATCTCTGTTGGCACTAATCTCTCTAAAAAAGTATTGTATAAATTGCTTACTGTTAAGACTAATTTTGCATAATGTTTATTGACTTCTCTTAAATTGTTTAATTCTATTTTTAATTCGTCTAGTAAATTGTGTTGTTCTTCATTTAAAAGTTGTGGAAGTTCTTTTTCTGGGTTTGTTGTCATCAATGTAGATATTTCGTAATCAATCATCGCCTTTTTTTGCTCAAAACTTTTTAATTTATCTTCTTTAAGTGATAATCTTTCAAATTGTGGATCATTATGTGCTAATCTAATATCGTCAATATCTAACTCTGTTATTTTAACCAAATCTCTTAAGTCACTTAAAGCACTATGTAAATGATGAGACAACATAAAAAACCCCTCTTCCTATTTTAACTATATTTTATAATAACTCTTCGGCTATCTTTTTAGATAATGCCTCTAAGTCAACTTTATACTCTCCTGATGCGAGAGACTCTTTGATTTTATCTATTTTACTTGTATCACCCTGTTTTGAAACACTTATATTCGCTTTCCCTTTTGTGGGCTTAGAGTCTAAGTTAGCACTATAAGCAGCACGAACAGACGAACTATTTGATTGTGAAATCATAATTTATCCTTCTTTTACCTTTATATTCTTGCATATACAACTATATCGGCATTTTAGATAAATATTTTAGCTTTTTTGACTTAAATATTCATAAAGCATTTGCGAGAATCCAAAGCTTCCTGCACTTGCTTTTGAAAGTTCATCCCTATACATTGATTTATATATTTTATCACCTGGATCTTTTTGATCTGAAAACAGGTTCTTTTCATCTTTCATAGCATTATCCATCATCATTTTAATAATCACAGCTTCAAAGGCATCAGTTTGTTTTCTTAAATCTTTATCCTCAACTTTTGGATCTATTTTTGGAATACTGTTTTGTTGTGCTACTCTTTGAGTAACAGCGTTTATTCCATAAAAACTCATTAGATTACCTCCAAATCAGCAGATATACTACCTTCACTTTTTATAGCTTCCAAGATAGAAATAATATCTTTCGGTGAAGCACCAAGTTTTTGCAAAGAGCGAACAAGGTTTGCGACTGTTGTTGTGCCTTTTTTTGTATAAATCTCATTTTCATTTAGACCTATAACAAGGTTCTTATCAACAACCATAGCACCTGCTGGTTTATTTGGCACATCACTTTCTACTATTTTTATAGTTATATCACCATGTGTTAATATCACTGGTTTTATAGGTATCTCAACACCAGCAACTATAGTTCCGGTTCTCTCGTTTATAACAATTTTACTTTTAGCTTTATAGGACATATCAACATTTTGCACTTCTGCTAAAAATTCTACCATTGATTTGTTTTTTGGTTTTTTAAGCTTAATACTTCTTGGATCAAGGGCAACAGCGACCTGAGTGTTATAAAATCTATTAATAGCTTTTTGAACTGCTACAGCATTTTTAAAATCTGCATCTTTTAAGGATAGTGTTGCATATTTTTGATGATACAAGTCGATATTTATCTCTCTTTCTATAAGTCCACCGTTATATACTACACCTGTTGTTGGATGAGATTCTGTTCCTGAACCACGAGTATTTAAACCACCAATACTAACGCTACCCTGAGCAAGAGCATAAATCTTCCCATCAACACCTTTTAGGGGCGTCATCAAAAGTGTACCACCCTCTAAAGACTTTGCATCTCCGATAGAAGAGACTAAGATATCAAACTTATCACCCTGTCTAGAAAATGGTTTCATAGTAGCAGTAACAACAACTGCAGCAACATTTTTAGATTTTATATCCACAGCATTCATGTCAATATTCATCGCTTTTAACATATTTGAAATTGACTGAAGTGTAAACTTTGATGTTGTTCCATCACCAGTTTTTTTAAGACCAACAACTAATGAATAACCAATAATCTGGTTATCACGAACACCTACGATATTTGAAACATCGCTTATTTTAGTAGCTGATAACGAAGATAAAAAAAATATAAGAAGTATAAAAAGTTTCATTAACCATCCTTGAATTAATCAAAGATAGCAATAATTATTCCAGTTTATACTACATTGAGGTATGTTAAAGTAGTATTACCAAATTTTTTAGATTTTATAACACTAAAAGAACCTAAGCTTTTAGGTAAATCTAAACCTGTCATGTGTTCTATGATGATAAGTTTTACCAAATCTTGGGGAAGTGTCGTTATTAAATTCATGGTCTTATCATAAATATCTTCCATACCATCACGAATACTAAAAGGTGGATCTACATAAAAATAAGCACTTTCATTTTTCTTTTTAAGTTGTGAAACTACTTCATTTATGTTTAAAAAGCTGTCTCCTGCAAAAATGCTACATGAGCTAGGGTCTGTTTGAGCTATATTTGACTTTAGAGTTTTTATAGCATCTCTATCTTTTTCCATAAAATATATCTCTTTTGCTCCACGGCTTAAGGCTTCAAGACCTATAGAACCACTTCCTGAAAAAACCTCAACAAACGAAGCATCTACTATATCAAACTGTAAGGTATTGAAAAATGATTCTAAGACTATAGACTTTGAACTTCTTGTTGTTGTTTTTGATGGAAGGCTTAAAACTTTACCTTTAAACTTTCCCGAAATGATTTTTTTTGTAAGTTTTTTTGAATTATTTTTCATAAAATGCTTTCACTGCTCTTATAATGTTATCTTGATATTCTTGTGTTAAAAATTCTATTCTCTTCTCTAAGATAGAAAAGTCCATTGATTTTGATTCTTGTTCATCATTTTCACTATTTATATCACTTGTATGCAGACTCTTATACTTTTTTTCCAACTCTAAAATAAGTTGAGCCTTAGAAAATGGTTTTTGCAGATCAGCATTTTTATTATTTGATATATAGAAACATCTATCATCATTTAGGCACTTCACATCTCTTACAACAATATCACACTTCTTGCGAGAACTTAAATATTTATCTAAAAAAAGTTCTATAGACTTTTGTAAAAGAGGTGATTTGCACTCAACAGCTATTTTCATTTTTATCCTTGTAAAAAGTAGTTTATACTATATCTTGTATCTTCATCTATATCTACAGCACTATTTAAAATCCACTCTAAATATGCTCTATCGCTCATGCAAACTTCTTCTATATATTTTCCCTTATGCTTTCCAAACTCAAGCTTTTGTATCAATACATTTTTAAAACTAAGCTCTTTCATCTCATCAACAGTTGCCATATCCAGCAAATATTCAAAAAGAAGTTTATCAACTAAAGCATCACTAAGTGCATTATGCGCAACTAAAGCATCTTTAATACCAAGCATAGCCTTCTCCTGCTCTTCTCTCCTATAAAGTTTCAACTCATATCTTAAAACTTGCAAAGAAAAGAGTTCGCACTCAGGTATAAGATGTTTTGTAACTTTAAGAGTGTCTATCACATCTCCCTGCCAAACCAACCCAGAAGATGCCAGTTTTTCTAGGTCAAATTTTATATTATGCCCTAGCAATGTATTTTCACTTGAATTATACTTTAGCAAATACTTATAAATTTCACTATCCACAAAAAGAGGTTTATCTTTTATCATCTCATTTGTAATATGGTTAATACTTGAGGCTTGTGCAGGTATCTTTTTACCTTCATTTATAAGTTCATACTTATACTCTTTAGTATCTACGTTTATAAGTCCTACTGAACACAGCTTATCATTTTGTTCTAATCCTGTTGTTTCAAGATCTAAAAATATTAGCATTTTTTCACCTTAACTAATTTGCATCTTACACTAAGTAAAATAAAGGAAAAATATCCTGCGACCAACACAAACGCATATAAAATATAGATATTAAACCAATCAAAAATAGCACTCATAGATGTAAAAAGCATAAAAAATATCATTGCAAATATCATCTGCACACCAACAAGCCACATAATTAACATGAGCCACTTTCTCCAAACTTTTATCAAATCACCATAGCCTACGAACTCTATAACTTCACTTTTACTTCTTTGTATGCAGGTATGTAAAA
>JALTUB010000172.1:0-27264 GCA_027047745.1 Sulfurimonas sp. | reverse complement strand
AATATCATCTGCACACCAACAAGCCACATAATTAACATGAGCCACTTTCTCCAAACTTTTATCAAATCACCATAGCCTACGAACTCTATAACTTCACTTTTACTTCTTTGTATGCAGGTATGTAAAACGAGTTTATATCCATCATGACAAGTGTTAAAAATATATTTCAAACTTCTAAAAAGAGCTATCAAAAGAGTGAAATTCCATAAAACACTAAACCAAAATTTAAAAATATCAAAAAGAGCTGTGTAAACTTCTTTGTTTAATGTCTGCATTCCTTGATTGATGTATATAGATAGAGTTACAAAAAAAGAGATAACAAATGCTAAAACTATAGAGCAAACTGTTACTCTAAAAGTCCATTTTAGCCACAGTATAAGATAAAATCTACTCAATACCTTTCCTAAAAGGCTCTAGCATCGTATGATAATGTTCAAGTGTCATGAAACTTTTCTCAAATCTATAACGAACAATAAACTCTACAATCTTATCTTTTAAGATAGTATCTACGCTCTCCACTCTTCCAAAATATGCCAAAGATATATTTTGACTTTTTACAACTGCATCTTTATCATAACTAATAGCCAATACTTGTAGATATTTCCCCTCTTTTATCACACCTAAACTCTCACTTAAAAGAGATGCACCAGATAGATTTATAGCTTTAAACTCAAAAATATCTTCAAATTTTTCTACTTTTTTATCTATACCAATTTCTGAAAATATTTTTTTCAAAAGTGATATATTCTCTTTTCTTGCAGTTTCATAGCCTGATATTTTATTTGTTAATTTTTTTAATCTATCTAATGCTGAACTCATTTAATTCTATTCCTCTTAAAATGCCGTTTATATAAAATTATATCAAAATATCTTTAATCTATTAATTAATCTATAAAAGATATAATAACAATAATCAATCATCAAAGAGACTTATGGACTACTTAAAAATAAATAGTGTTAAATCACTAAATGGTAAAATACAAATATCTGGTGCTAAAAACGCATCTCTTCCTCTTATAGCTATGACTATACTAGCTAAAAATAGCGTAAATATCAAAAACCTACCTCATGTAGCTGATATAAATACACTTATAAAACTACTCTCAAACCTTGGTGCTGATTGTAAGTTTTTGGATGATAGAGTTACCATAGACACAAAACCTCTTCATGAAACAAAAGCAACTTATGATATTGTTAAAACTATGCGTGCTTCTATCTTGGTTTTAGGTCCTATTCTTGCACGATTTGGACATTGTGAAGTCTCTCTTCCTGGTGGATGTGCTATTGGTCAGCGTCCTATTGACCTGCACCTAAAGGCACTAGAACAGATGGGCGCAAAGATAGAAATAAAATCTGGATATATCCAAGCAACAACACCAAATGGTCTAAAAGGATGTGATATAAACTTTGATAAAATCACAGTTACAGGAACTGCAAATATAGTAATGGCAGCTGTTTTAGCAGATGGAGTTACAAGCATATCAAATGCAGCAAGAGAACCTGAAGTTGTCCAACTTTGTGAAGTTTTAAATGCCAATGGAGCCAAGATAGAGGGTATTGGTACGGCTGTTTTAACTATATACGGAACAGGTGGAAAACTTATAGATATAAAAGAGTTTTCTATCATCCCAGATAGGATTGAAGCTGGAACATATCTATGTGCAGGTGCAATCACAAGATCAGAAGTAACACTAACTCATGTTGAGCCAAAACATCTTGGTGCTGTTATTTCAAAACTTGAAGAGATGGGAAGTAAATTTAGTATAACAGAAGATACAATAACTATCCACCCATCACAAAACATAAAACCAGTTAAAATAACAACTCAAGAGTACCCAGCATTTCCAACTGATATGCAAGCACAGTTTTTAGCACTTGCCACTCAAGCTGATGGTGTCTCTATCATAGAAGAAAAACTTTTTGAAAATCGTTTTATGCATGTAAGTGAACTTCAAAGAATGGGTGCAGACATATCACTAAATGGACACACTGCAACAGTAAACGGAAAAGCTAAACTATGTGGAACGGATGTAATGGCAACTGACTTAAGAGCATCAAGTGCTTTAGTTCTAGCAGCACTTATCGCTGATGGTGAAACAAATATTCACCGTATATATCATCTTGACCGTGGTTATGACTCTTTGGAGAAAAAGTTAGAAGGTGTTGGGGCAAATATAAAAAGATTATCGGAATAGTTTTTTCCTCCACTTTCGTTCCCATTCTCCGAATGGGAATACATACAATAACCTAAATACAGAAATATAACATTCCAAATCTGGAGATTGGGAACGAATCAAAAACAGATAATCTAAAAATATATGCTTATGTGATACTAGAAAAAAAATATATGCTTATGTGATACTTGAAAATCATTTACAACTTATCAGCTTTGGCAAGAGGGCATTGCACCTAAGCTAATACAGAGCGATAAGATGATGATTGATAGGATTAATTATATACATAATAATCCTGTAAAAAGAGGATATATTGAAGATGCTACATTTTGGAGGTATAGTAGTGCTAGGGATTATGATGGGGTTGAGGGGCTTATAGATGTTGAAAGGGGTTGGTAATTAAAGTTTCTGTATGCATTCCCATTCGGAGAATGGGAACGAGAGTGGACGGGTTTGGGCTAGTTCCCATACTCCGTGTGGGAATGTGTTAGAGTAGATTGTCTCTTATTTTAATCTTCAAATATTATCATATCGTATATACTTCGCTTTGTTACTAATGCTTTATCTGGTGAAACAGAGTGAGTGTTTTTCGCTTTTAAAACTTCATGTCTTAGTTCAGCTATCTCACTTTCCATATCATCTACATTCTCTTTTAAACGCAAAATAATATCTACACCTGCAAGATTCACTCCAAGTTCACGAGTTAAACGAAGTATGAGTTTTATTCTGTCAATATCTCTTTGAGAATAGAGCCTAATACGACCCTCTGAACGAGAAGGACAGATAAGATTTTCACGCTCATACTGACGAAGTGTTTGTGGATGTATATCTAAAGTCTTTGCAACTATACTAATCAAATAAACAGGTTCGTCATATTGGTGAATCATGATTTATTCCTTTGGAAGTTTGTCTTGCATTATTTTAGCTAAATCTTCATCTAGCTCTTCAACTTTAGGTAAAACTATATTTGCCTTAAGGTACAAGTCTCCACGGACTTTTGTTTTTCTATTCATAGCACCCATCTCTTTTACGCGAAATCGTTGTCCATTTTTAGTATTTTTAGGCAACTTAAGTTTTATCTCTTTTTCTAAAGTCTGTATCGCTATTTTATCGCCAAATAGTGCCGCATAAAGAGGAACATCGAAGCTTTTAACTAAGCTATCCCCCTCTCTTTCGTATTCTGGGTTTGTTGCAACAGTTATCTTTAAAAACAGATCACCTTTGCGACCATTTTGAGCATGTCCTTTTCCTTTAACACGCATCTTCTCACCACTGTTTACACCAGCAGGAATCTTAATATCAAATCTTTCGCCATTTACTGAAACAGAGTGAGAGCCACCTAAAATGGAGACAACAAAAGGGATGGTTACACTTGTTTGGATGTCAAGATTTGGTTCTTGATGGAAGCCTCCACCAAAACCAGATGCTCCACCAAATGGATTGCCACCTCCACCACCAAAGCCACCACCTTGAGAGAACATTTCACGAAGAATATCATCAAGATTTCCAGCCCCACCTGCATTTTGTGAAAAATCATGAAAGTTTTGACCACCAAACATTGAGTCACCATGCATATCATACTGCTGTTTTTTCTCTTTATCACTTAGTATCTCATAAGCAGAGTTAATCTCTTTAAATTTATCCTCTGCTGAAGCTTCTTTGTTTACATCTGGATGATATTTTCTTGCAAGTTTTCTGTAGGCCTTTTTAATCTCTGCTTCACTAGCACCTTCAGATATTTCTAATGTTTCGTATAATGATTTTGACATAACTCTTTCCTTGAAATTCTCTTATGATTGTTATTTTTAAATTAGTGCCATTATATCACAAGAGTTGAGTGTATGTCAATCAAGGTTATTGTTTTAATGTAGAAAGTGACGAATATTTGAAAAATACAGACTCATACCAAATTCATTAGCAGCTTCTATGATCTCTTCATCTCTGATACTTCCACCTGGTTCTATAACATTTTTAACACCAGCTTCAGCTGCAGCATCGATACTATCACGGAAAGGAAAAAATGCTTCACTAGCTAAGGCTGCACCTCTCACATCAAGTCCCATATCTTTTGCTTTTTTCAAAGCACACTGAGCAGCATCAACACGGCTAGTCATACCCATACCAACAGCAACCATTGCAGAGTTTTTAACATAAATAACGCAGTTTGATTTTGTAAGTGATGCTATCTTATATGCTATTTGCATATCTTTCATATCTTGAGCCTCTGCCGCTACTTTTGAGACAAGTTTTGCATTTTTAACTTCATCTGCTCCAACAACATCAGCATCTTGATAAACAAATCCACCATCAATATGTTTAAAATCTTTTTTATCATTTGCTAAAAGAAGATTATCAGCTCCCATCTCAAAAAGTTTAATTCTTTTCTTTTTAGAAAATACTTCTTGTGCTTCAGAAGTTATTCGACCAGCGATAACTACCTCTAAAAATATTTCGTTCATCTTCTGAGCAAGTTCTTTATCTACAGTTCCATTTACTGCAACAACCCCACCAAATGCAGATACAGGATCACACTTTAGTGCTTCAACATAAGATTCTAAAAGTGTATCTTTGATAGCTACACCACAAGGATTTCCATGTTTTGAGATACAAACTGCATTCTCTTTACCAAAACCAGCTGCTATTTTCACTGCACCATTTAAGTCGTTTAAGTTGTTAAAACTTGCTTCACCTTTAAGTGTTTTAAAGTTGTTTGAAAAGTGCTTATCAAATTCATACAATGCACCTTTTTGATGTGGATTTTCTCCATAGCGAGTATTCATGACTTTATTTCCAACTACAAACTGCTTTTGCCCAAAACCATCATTAAAACGACTGTTCATGTAGTTTGCTATCATACTGTCATAAGTTGCAGTATGTTCATACGCTTTTATCATCAAAGAGCGACGGAACTCTACGCTATTTGTATCTTGTTCTATTGCATTTATAACCAATGAGTAATCTACAACATCAGTTACAATTATTACAGAATCAAAGTTTTTTGCAGCTGAGCGAACCATAGCAGGTCCACCGATGTCTATATTTTCTATAATCTCATCAAAGTCATCAGTTTTTTCAATAGTCTCTTTAAAAGGATAAAGATTTACACAAACTAGGTCAATAGCTTCAACCCCAAGTTCTTTGGCTTGGTCAAGATGTGATTGTTTATCACGACGATGTAAGATACCACCATGAACAAAAGGATTTAAAGTTTTAACACGACCTTCAAAGCACTCTGGAAACTTTGTAATTTCATCAATTTCAATAGCATTTACACCATTTTCTTTTAATATTTTATAAGTTCCACCTGTTGAGATAATCTCAAAATCGTTACGAACTAATGATTTACAAAAATCAACTACACCACTTTTGTCACTAACGCTAACTAATGCTCTTTTCATACTAAGCCTTAAAGTAAAATATTTTTGAAATTTTATCTAAATGTAGATTATAGGGAGGTAAATAGAGGAAGTATAAAAGACTGAAGAAATCAGTCTTTTAAAAGAGGTGATTGATTAAAAATCACCTTGAGCAGCACGAGCTGGAATATCTAACATCGCTTTTTGAACATGAGAAGCTAGTTTTAACATCTCTGCTGGTAAAGGATGACCACCATGAATAGCTAATGCAAGATCCATTGTATATAACCATCTCTCACCATTTGCAAGTGTTATTAACATAATTCTACATGGCATAAAACCACCAAACTCATGAGAATAAGCTAAGAATTTTTTAGCGATAGGAAGACTACACATTGAAATATTTTCAACAGCTTTAATTTCACTACCTTTTGCGTTTGGCATGGTAAACATCTTAGTATCACCTGTTACACGCATATTGTACTCTTCTGCTAAAGCTTTGATAGACTCAACAACATCTGCATTTTCTACATCATCATTAACTTTCCATTTTAGAACCATGCCTTTTGCAGCATCTCCTGTATCTAAAACTTTTTCAAACATTTTTTCATAAGTTGGTATAGCTTGATTATCTAGTTGAGAAACTTTCTCACCAAATTTAGCGTAAACACCGATAACTACTATAAGAGCGACTAAGCCGATAAGGGCAAGTAAATTTTTAAACATTTTTTTCCTTTAAATTAGTTTTGGATTGCAGGACAATCCAATGAAGTGCAACATTTTATCCAAATAGATATTAGATAAAACTTTATATATCCCTTTGTATGACATTTTTGAAAGTATTGAAATAGTTATCTTTCAATCTATCCATACTCATCTCAACATTATTCACTTTAATAAAACTTCCACCAACAGTTCCGATTTTTTCAACTGCCATATTTTCATCTAGCATTGCTTCAAAAGCTTCACAGTTTTCAGGTTTTACTTCTATAATAGCACGACTCATAGACTCTGCAAATATATCTCTCTCGTCTGATACACTCATCTCTACATCACATCCAAGTCCAGAAGTAGCACTCATCTTAGCTAAGGCTATAGCTACACCACCACTTGAAGCATCTTTTGCACATTCAAGTAGGTTTTTCTTGTTTCCCTCGATAACTAAGTCCCAAAGAGCAAGTTCATTTTTATAATCTATCTCAGGTAAAACTCCCGCTACAGTCCCACAAATCTCTTTCATATATAAAGACCCACCAAACTCAGATTTTGATTCACCAACTAAATATAGTTCATTACCCTCATTTTGAAATGAAGACATTAAAACATTGTTTTGGTCATCATTTACACCCACAGTTGCTATTGAAGGAGTCGGAAAAACAGAAACACCATTTGTTTCATTGTATAGTGAAACATTTCCACCTATTACTGGAGTAGTTAGCTCGGCACAAGCTTCTTTTATACCTAAACAACCCTCTGCAAACTGCCACATAACTTCTGGGTTTTCAGGATTACCATAGTTTAAACAATCAGTAATAGCCAAAGGTCTAGCACCACTCATAGCAACATTTCTACCAGACTCTATAACTGCAGCAGCAGCTCCACCTTTAGGGTCGATGTAGCAGTAACGAACATTACAATCAGCACTCATAGCAAGTGCTTTGCCATTCTCTTTTACACGAACAACAGAGGCGTCTAACATCCCACCATTTTTTATAGTATTTGTTTGTACCATCGAATCATACTGAGTATATATCCAAGCTTTATCTACTACTTCCATACTCTTAGTAAGTGTCTCAAATGCTTCTTTGTTTGAAACTTTGTCAAAATCATCTACACTTACAGATGCTAAACCTTTTAAATATGCTGGTTCTTTTGTAGGGCGATTTAATTCTGGCGCTTCTTCACTTACAGGGTCAACTGGGACTTCAGCACATTTTTCACCATGCCAAAAAAGCTCCATATCTCCTGTATCTGTTACTTCACCGACAACAGCAGCATCCAAATCCCACTTTTCAAATATATCGATAATCGCTTGTTCGCTTCCTTTTTTAGCACAAAGGAGCATACGCTCTTGAGATTCACTCAACATAAAGTCATAAGGCGTCATGTTCTCTTCACGAGCTGGAACTTTGTCAAGATGCATAATCATGCCAGACCCTGAACGACCTGCCATCTCAAACGCAGATGAAGTAAGTCCAGCAGCACCCATATCTTGGATACCTATGACATAATCAGTCTTGAAAAGTTCTAAACATGCTTCAAGTAGAAGTTTTTCAGTAAATGGGTCACCCACCTGAACAGTAGGACGAAGAGATTTTGACTCTTCTGTAAAACTATCACTGCTCATGACTGCACCACCTAGTCCATCACGACCTGTTTTTGCACCAACATACATGACAGGATTTCCCATTCCTTCAGCTTTTCCATAAAAAATTTCATCACTTTTTGCAAGACCTAAAGTAAATGCGTTTACAAGGATATTTCCATTGTAACACTCATCAAAACTTGTCTCACCACCGATAGTTGGAACACCCATACAGTTTCCATAACCACCGATACCCTCTGTAACGCCACGGACAAGATAGCGTTGATGAGCAGATATTTTATCATCATTCATTACATTACCAAAACGAAGTGAATTTAAGTTTGCTATTGGACGAGCACCCATAGTAAATATATCACGCATAATCCCACCGACACCAGTTGCAGCACCTTGATAAGGCTCTATAAAACTTGGATGGTTATGTGATTCCATCTTAAATACAGCAGCATATCCATCACCGATGTCAATAACACCTGCATTTTCACCAGGACCTTGTATAACCCATGACGCTTTAGTAGGAAAACCTTTTAGATGTACTTTTGATGATTTGTAAGAGCAGTGTTCACTCCACATTGCTGAAAAAACACCAAGTTCTACGAGGTTTGGCTCACGACCTAAAATTTCTTTAATATGTGTATAATCAAGTTGTGAAAGTTTATGATTAGCTAGTTGTTCGTCAATATTCTCTAGTTGTTGGCTCACGATGGAATCCTAAATATGATTTTTAAATGTGGATTATATCTAATAAGTGGTAAAAAAACTTTTAAATCTATTTTAGTTCAATTGCTGTTGTGAAAGAGATGCTATAATGCCTTAAATTTAAAATAAGGATTTATTATGATGTTACATCCAGCAACTGTTCACTTTGCAATAGTTTTACCATTAGTCGCTTCAATTTTTGGAGTTATTTATCTTTTTACTAAAAGTGAGGGTATGTCAAAAATCTCTTCTCGTCTAACCCTTGTATCTGCACTCGCTATGATTGGAGTTTGGTACACAGGAAACCAAGCAGGTCCACAAATATTTCAGTATTTAAGTGAGGCTGGAAAACATGAGCTGTTAGAACATAAAGCACTTGGCTTATACTTAGCTATAGCAATTAGTTTGATAGCTTTACTAAAAATCGTAGGTTGTAAAACACACAAGTTTATTCTTGAAGCTGTGGCTGTTGTTTTATTGATTGGAGTAACTGCTACTACATTTTTACAAGGTAAACATGGTGGAGAGATAGTTTACGAGTATGGTATGCCATTTAAAGTTCACTCTATACAAACAATCCTGCACAAGGCTGTTAAAAATGCTGATGCAACTGATGAAGACGAAGATAAAGTTGATATATATGAAGACGCTATTGACGATATAGATTCAGTATCTCAAGATATAAATAAAGTCTATGGACTTCAAGAAAAAGATGAAGATGAAGATGATAGTGAGTAAACTCACTTTCTCTTTTTAATGAAAAGCAAAATCACTTTTTGTTCTAATATTTTTCTTTAAAGAGAAAATATTTATGTAATTTATACTTTCTATCTCATACTCTTTAGTAGTTTTAGGAAGTTTTATTTTAAACTCATCGCCCTCTTCTTTACCAATCATCGCTTTTGCTAAGGGAGAATGGATAGAAATAAGACCATTTTCTGGTTCACTCTCTAAAACACCACAAATTGTGTAAGTCTCTTCTTTATCTGTATCTATATTTGTAACTGACACAGTGCTTCCAAAACTTACTTTTTTATGAGCATGTAGAGATGGGTCTATGATAACAGAGTTCTGAATCATTTTATTTAGATAAAAGAGTCTTTTGTCCATAAAACGAAGTTTCTCTTTTGCAGCATGATAATCTGCGTTTTCACTTCTATCACCTTGAGCAGCAGCTACAAGTTTTTCCTCTGCCGTTTTTGGTTTTTCTACTTCTAGTAAAAATTTAAACTCTTGGACTAAAAGGTCATAACCTTCTATACTCATAGGCTCTTTCAAATTAGTGATGAAAACCTAAAATATAGTAAGTCTCTTTATTGTCTAACTTATTTAATTTTATCTTAAACTTATCACTAAAACGAGTGATTTTTTCATGTGCTTCTTGTGCTATTTCTGGAGTTTTTGATTCAACTTTAATCTTAAAATAATCATTTGAATTTGATAGTGCTATATAAGAGTTATCTACCCTAAGATGATCATGCAAATCCATAATATGTTTTTGAATTTTGTCATACCCTATAGTATTTTCTTCGATTTTTTTTAACTGTTTTATTAAAGCTTCATTTGGTGAATAACCCAACTGTGTTAACATTGCATCACGATACATTTTTGTCCTTTTTTCTAGTTATGTAAAAATAATAACAGTTTTTTGTAAATATTCAGTATTAATTTATCTCTTATCACTATAATTATGATATAAAGTTACATGAACTTAATTTAACAAAGTGAGAAAAAATGACAGAAGATATACTTAAGAAGATAAAACAACTTCCACCTCTTCCAGAATCTGCGATGCAGATAGAAGCAGTTTATCAAGATCCAGATAGTAGTTTTAACGATATGGTAAAGATATTGGAAAAAGATCCACTTTTAACAGCTGACATACTCAAAGCTGCTAACTCACCACTGTATGGTTTCTCTCGTGAGATAAATGCCATCAGTCAAGCTGTTGGTCTATTTGGCATGGGTACAGTTCGTGGCTTTGCTCTTGCTAGTATCGTTAAAAAGAGTTTTACGCTTGATCTCTCTCCTTATGGTATAAACAACGATATGTTCTCGGCACTTTCAAAAAAACAACATGCCCTTATCACTGCATGGTGTATCAGAAAAGAAAATCGTCTTTTAGGTGTTTTATCTCCTGCTGCATTTCTTGTTGAGATTGGTAAAGTTCTGATTGCTCAACAGATTATAACTGATGGAAAACAAGAAGCTTTTCGTGATGCCTTAGTTAACCTTGGTGATGTTGAAGCTGCAGAGAGAGAAATCGTTGGTGTTGATACCCCAGAAGTAAGTGCTACAATTTTCAAACAATGGAAATTTGAAGCAAAACTTGTTGATGTTATAGGAAACTGTCAAAACCCAGAAAAAGCGACAGATGAAGATCGTCGTGCTACACAGATTTTACATGCTGTTCGTGTTGCAGTTCCAATCAATGGAAAAGTTACTGATGATAGTATTAAAGCAGCGAAAGAGCTAATAGAAAAATATGAGCTTAATATGGAAAGCTTTGATACAGCTATTGAAAATATAAGATAGATAGCACTTGAAATCTCTACTCATCAAACTCACTCATGGCTTGAGTGAGCTAGATATATCCCCACAAGAAGCCTCTCTCATTCAAAACTGGTTTGCAAAAAAATATCTTACTAAGACAGAAAATGTTTACAAATTTAACTCCAAATATCGTGCAGGAACTTTAGGTCTTGTTCAAAAAGGAACAGCATATATACATGTTATAGGAGAAAATGTTCGTGACCTTTTTATAGGTGAAGGAGATTTGGGAAGTGCCAATGAAGGAGACCTTATCATAGCACAAAGACTTCTTGGAAAAAGAGGAACTCCTAGTGCAAAAATAGCTGAAATAGTAGGAAGAGAACAAAGCTACAGTGTTGCATATATAGTTATAAAAGATGGACATCGTACTTTAGTTGATTTAAAGACAGAGTATCCTGCAGGTGCTGAACTTTCAACTCAAGAGCTAAACTCTTATGATATTGGTGATGTATTTAAAATCGACAACCAAGAGAACGCAGTTTTAGAAAAACTAGGCAATATCAATGACCCTAAAGTAGATGAGTTTATAGTTCTCGCACAATACAATAAACATGATGATTTCGAGGAAGATGTTTTAAAGATAGCTGCGTCATTTCCAAAAGTTGATGCTTCAAAATATCCTAAAAGAAAAGATATTAGAGAGCTACCTTTTTGTACTATCGACCCTATAACAGCTAAAGATTTTGATGATGCAATCTACTATGATGATGAAAACACCACGCTTTATGTTGCTATCGCTGATGTAAGTGAGTATGTAAAACCTTTTGGCGCGCTTGACAATGAAGCAATATATAGAAGTTTTTCTATATATCTACCACATCGCTCTATTCCTATGCTACCTCGTCAGCTTAGTGAAACTCTTTGTTCCCTGCAGCCTCATGTTGATAGACTCGCCTTTGTTTTTGAGATGAAACTAGACTTAAACACTTTAGAAGTTGTAAACTCTACTGTTTATGAGGCGATTATTCACTCAGATAGAAGATTTAACTATGAAGAGATAGATACCTTTTTCGCTGGTAATCTTCATGCAAAAAATGATGAAGAGAGAACAATATTTGAGTCTCTAAAAAAGCTTCGTGTTGTTACAGATATGCTAAAGATAAAAAGACTAAAAGTTGGTTATGATTTCCGTTCTACTGAACTAGAAATAAAACTAGATAAAGATTCAAATCTTATAGAAACCACACAAGCAGAGGAAACACCATCACATGCACTTGTAGAGGATTGTATGCTTTTAGCAAACAAAGAAGCAACTGCACAATTTGATAGAGGTATTTTCAGGATTCATGAACCACCAAGTCAAGCAAAGATTCAAACACTCTACCAAGAACTAGCTGGGATTGGAATGAACATTGACATAAAAGACAACTTAAAAGAGACCATCACGGACATCCAAAAACAAGCACGAGAAATGAACTTAGAATCAGAAGTAGATACCTTGATAATCCGTTCTCAAATGCAGGCTAGATATGCACCTTTAAACTCTGGGCATTTTGGTTTAGGTTTTGAAGCTTATACTCACTTTACTTCCCCTATTCGTCGTTACTCTGACCTAATTGTCCATAGGCTACTTAAGGCTATAAACGCAGGTGACACCCAAGAAGGTTCTTATGTTTTAAGAAACATAGAAACCCTATCTATGACCATCAGTGAAAAAGAGAGAGAAGCTAGCACTATAGAAGTTGAATTTATGGCTAGAAAATTTGCTCGTTGGGCAGAGCAAAACTTAGGTAAAGAGTTTAAAGCTAGGATAGTAGGAACTGATACTGAGATAAAAGCTGATCTTAATGATGAGATAAAAGGTGCAAGACTCAACATCACTTCAAGTGGTGCCGTTGTACTTTTTGAAGATGTTATAGTAAAAATAGACAAAGTTGACATCGCTAAGGCTAAAATATTTGCCGTAGTTGTTGGGAAAGTTGATGTATAAAAATGAGTTAGATAAGCACATCCAAAACAAAACCGTCTCTAATAGTTTTGTTTTTTTTGGAGAAAGTAGTTTTCTTATCGATATGTACACAAAAATGATGACAAGCGTTGAAGATGCAAATATACTCAACTTTTATCATGATGAGTATGACTTTAACTCTGCAAAAGCACATCTATCACAAGGCTCACTTTTTGGCGATAGAAATATACTTATAATCAAAAGTGAAAAAAAAGTTCCTAAAAAAGAGTTAGATATTTTACTTGATTTTTGTGAAAAAAATCCTGATAATATTTTCGTTTACGCCTACTATGGAAGTGACCATAAGACCTACAATAACAAAAAAGCTTTTGGAACTAAAAAAACAATGAGTGTAAGATTTTTTCATCCAAAAGATTATGAAGCTCAAAATCTTGTTGCACTCGTAGCCAAAGAAAAAAATGTAAACATAGACAAATTTACTATATCTCATCTGCTTAGAATACACAATGGGGATGTTGCCCTCTCTTGCAATGAGATAGAAAAATTTAGAGTTTACGACAAAGAGATAACGACAAAAGATGTTGAGAGTCTTGTGTATGGACTTAGTGAAGTAAATCTTGATGACTTTATAAAAAAGATACTTGGTAAAAAAGAGTTCACTGATGACTTGAGAAATATTTTAGAGCATGGCGAAGATGAGATACGAGTTATCACAGCTATAACATCTTATCTAACACAACTTTACATGTTTAACATCTACATAAGAGTAAATGGCGCTCCAAATGCACTAGAGATACTAGGCTACCCTGCCCCAAAATTTGTAGTAGATGAAAAAGCAGCTTTGTCTCTAAAGTTTAAACCAAGTACCTACTCAAAACTACATGAACTATTACTAACAAGTGAACTTAAAATGAAAAGCTCCAATGTAGATAAACATGCGATTTTATTGTCTAGTTTGATAAGGGTGCAGAAGTTACTGTAAAGTACCAATCAAGTGGGGTGATTAATCCCACTTTTTACTAATAAAGACGCACTGTAAACAGAAACATCAAGATTAGTGTGATTAGCACTAGTTTGTTGTACAAGGTTAGCTCCTTATATTAGGATCCCACCCATCACAACCCACTAAAAATTTAGCAAAAAAAAAGGGTAACTAGAAAACTAGTTACCCTTATCGTCCCAATAATTATGGTAATCAACCATAACTACAAAGGAGCTACCTTGTTACAAATAGAATTATACCACAAAAAAATAAATACTAGTTCTTATCTGTGTTTACAATTTTATTAGCACTAATCCATGGCATCATTTCACGAAGTCCATTACCTGTTTGCTCGATTAGAGAAGCTTTTGCATTTGCACGCTCTGCATTCATACGAGGGTAACCTGCTTGACCTTCTAAGATAAAGTCTTTTGCAAATCTACCATCTTGAATCTCTTTTAAAATCTCTTTCATAGCTTCTTTAGACTCGTTGTTGATAACTCGTTTACCAGAAACATAGTCACCATACTCAGCAGTATTTGAGATAGAGTATCTCATATCAGCGATACCACCCTCAAACATTAAGTCAACGATAAGTTTTAGCTCATGTAAACACTCAAAGTATGCCATTTCAGGAGCATAACCAGCTTCAGTTAGCGTTTCAAAACCAGCTTGAACAAGAGAAGTTACACCACCACAAAGAACAGCTTGTTCACCAAAAAGGTCAGTTTCAGTTTCATCTTTAAAAGTAGTTTCGATAATAGCAGTACGACCACCACCGATTGCTGATGCGTAAGAAAGAGCTAACTCTTTTGTATTTCCAGCAGGGTTGTTTCCAACAGCGATAAGGTCAGGGATACCTCCACCACGAACAAATTCAGAACGAACAGTATGTCCTGGTGCTTTTGGTGCAATCATTGTTACATTTATATCTGCAGCAGGGATGATACTACTGTAGTGAATGTTAAAACCATGACCAAATGCGATAGTATCACCTGCATTTAGGTTTGGCTCAATCTCTTCTTTATATATTTTTGCTTGATTTTCATCTGGAAGAAGAATCATGATTACATTGGCTTTTGCAGTAGCCTCTGCAACTGTTAAAACCTCAAAGTTTTTTGCTTCAGCTTTTGCCCAAGAAGATCCACCCTTACGAAGACCAACAATAACTTCAACACCACTATCTCTTAAGTTTTCTGCGTGTGCGTGTCCTTGAGAACCAAAACCAATCATTGCAACTTTTTTGCTTTTGATTAGGTCTAAACTTGTATCTTTGTCATAGTAAACATTTAATGCCATAATATTTCCTTGTAGCTTTTATTAAGTATTAAGGTCTTAACCTTAAAAATTTGTCGCATTATACTCAATTAATGATAAACCTTTTATTAGTTATGTATAATGCCAAGAAATTTAAGCACGAGAGATAAAAATTATGAAAAAATTTAACCTTTTTAAAGAGATTGTAACAGTAGATAAAAATGAGTTACTAAAGGCAGTAAACTCAAAAAAACTTTATGGTATAAACATCAAAGGTGAAGTGGTTTTTGAGCCTTTTAGTGAAAATGAAATCTTTATCTACCAAGATAAATACGCACCAACGAAGACTTCATCTCTTATGCCTAGTAAGCCTCAAACACTTACAGAAATATTAGGTAAAAACTATCAAGTTGTAGAGGATGATGAGAGAGTTCTTATAAAAGCTTTTTCCAACTGGCAAGCACTTATAAAGATAAATACTCCTCGTGCCTCTTACGATGACACAACAGGTGATGGGGTTGATAAATTTGCAGATGACGGCTTAGAAGATATTGGTTGGCAGGCTACTGAATTTAATATCACTTACAGAATCTTAGTAGAAGTTTTGGAAGAAAAATGTGATGGTACACTTCTTTGTATAGAACAAAAAGAGCCATTTCAATTTAGTGGACTTGGTTTTTTAGATGACAACAAACAAGCTCATGATATACTTTTTAACTATTGTCAAACTAAGATAAATGATACGATAAAAGACTACACTAACAAAGATAAAGAGCTACTTAGTGATGATGAAATAGAAGCTATAGAATTTTTTAAATGTCACTAAGTATCCAAAAAATATTTATCGAGAAGAAATATCGGGGGAGTGTAACTATCCCAGATACAGCAGATGCTAAAGATATATTTTTTAGAACAAAACAAGCTTATGCAAATCATGAAAAGATGAGTGTTGCACTTGTTTTTTCAAAATCAAAACTAGCAAAACTTAAAAAATATCAAAAAGGTAGTGCTGCTCATGAGTTACAAAACCTAAGATTTTATTTGGAGCTAGGTAAGATTTTGGATTTTGAGACCAAAGATGCACAAAAACTTAAAGAGTCTATTTTATTTACAAACGATAGAGCTTACAGTAACTTCAACATCACAAAAAGATTAAAACTTATCAACAAACAGCACAAATCTAAAGCGAACAAAAGCTATCTTTTTTGGGATATAGAAAACTTTTCAAGTATCTCATCTATCTTTAGTGATATTATTGAAAAGTATGAAATAGACGATAATCATATATTTTTAGCAGCAAACCCCGACTCACTTTATCTTAAAAAAAAGGAATGGGAAGCAAATCTTTATGATTATGGAAAAACGCTACAGTCGTTTAACTTTACAAAGTGTTCACATGGTAAAAACATAGCAGATGACATCTTACTTCAAGAGTTTCAAAACGCAAAACTTAAAAATACAAATGTATTTATATTGACTTTTGATAGAGAATTAAAAGAGAGGTTTACAGAGGTAACACACGAGAGTAACAATCTATTTATCATGAGCAAATAATTTATAAATGCCCTTTAAAGAGTATGTTCCAATGGCTTTCCGATATAATAACCCTGAACATAGTCAACACCCATATCTTTTACAATATCATAAACTTTTTTAGAGTAAACAAACTCTGCAACTATTAGTTTATTTAATTTTTTTGCAAATGATATAATAGTTTCAACAACTAACTTAGCATTTTCATCTTTATCAATATTTTTTATCAATGAGCCATCAATCTTCATGTAAGTTGATTGAATCGTTGTCATATGTTCAAAGTTTGCATATCCACTTCCAAAATCATCAATAGCAATCTTTGCACCTATATCATAAATCTTTTTTGTAAACTTCATTATTGCTTCTTTATCACTGTTTTCTTGTGTTTCTAAAATCTCAACAGTCAACTGTGATGCGATATCATACTCTTCAATCATAGCAAACAGATAGTTCATTCTTCTCTTATCTATAATATCGTCAAAAGATAGATTTATACTAAATGAAAGTCCATTATCTTTAAAGTAAAAAAATGTTTTTTCTATCATTATATTTGTGATATATGGATATAATTTTGCTTTCTCACTTATCTCTAAAAATGCAAAAGGAGATAAAACCTCTCCATCCTTTTTCTTTAGTCTAACCAGTGCTTCATACTTATCAATTTTACCAGTTTTTAGATTTAAAAGTGGTTGAAAGTAAGGAACTATACCATCATCAGAAAGAGCTGTTTTTATAATATTCACTGTTTCAAGATTACTTTTTGACTTTTTAGATAAATCCAAATCATCGCTATAGGTCATGAAATCTTTATTGTTTCTTTTAGCCAATTTAAGGGTCATATCTGCATTTGCTAAAGAATTGTTATCTTTTTCAACATTACAAATAGCTATTGTAACAGAAACATGGATGTTGTTATGTTCTATTATAAAGTCACTTTCATCTATAAAAGATAGATATTTTTTTATAGTTTTATTTCTTTGATGTATAGTTTCAAATTTATTCATAACAATCGCAAACTCATCTGAAGCCAATTTATAAAGAGTTGCACCTTTTTTACTAAGCAATTCTTCTAATAAAGTTGCTAGTTTAGCTAACACCAAATCACCTACCTTATATCCATAAAAATCATTGATAGTAGTAAAGTCATCTATATTTATAAGAATTAAAACTTTTCCATTACTGTTTTCTATATTATTTATCAAACTTTCTCTGTTGGGTAAACCTGTCAATTTATCAAAATAAGCTTGTTTGTAAATATCTTCTGTGCTTTTTTGTATGCGTTTTTTTAAGTTTTTATTCAAATCAGCCAACTCATCTGAAACAACATTAGCTAGATGTGCTATCACATGTTCAGCTCTTAATGTATAGTTGCTTGTAACAGGTGTCTCTTTAGGTTTTTTAACTGAGCGTACATTATTCTCACTCATAACTAGTAAAGTCATTGTTTCATTCAGTAGCTTATTACTACTCTTAGAGTGAAAAAATTCGCCATATGTAAAAAAGCCTGAAGCATTACCTAATTTTTTCAATATTTTAAGTTCATCTAAAATATTGTCATCCATAAATCTTCGTCTTGCCATACATGAGTATGTAAATACAGCTTCTGGGATAGATTGGAACTTATCCAAAACATTATTTATACTATTTTTTGTATTTTCTAAAATTTTTTCAGCATTTCCAACACCAAAACGAACCTCTGTACCTTCAGGTATATTTCCTGCAAAAGTCAAGGAGTTATCCTCATGTTTAGCGATAACGGCACGACCAACGCTTACACCATCTTTTTGAAATATCAAAGGAAACTCTATACCTGCATGAGGTAATATTTTTGCTAACTCTTTACCAAAATATTTAGCATAGGTATCAACTGCAGAAACACCATCTATCTCATAGACACGGTTTTTAATAGATTTGGTAACTATAAGCTTTTTGCCAACAGGAAACCAATCAAAAGCATAATCTGTAGAAATGTTTAAGCTTGTACTATCTATTGCAATAGCTACAGCACCAGAGCTTGTTATTTCATGTTTGTTAAATACATAAGTTTTAACAAGTTTACCATTATCAGCTGCCATTCCTCCAGACAAGATAACTTTTGGTGCTATCTCGCCAATACCTGCAAGATACTCTTCACCATTTGTCATAATCCCATCTGTAAAACTAATAATAACTTTTGTATTTTCAGATACTAGTTGTTTTGTTATAACTTTTCCAACTTCATAGCTATTATTTTGATAATCATCGTTTTTAACAATAGCACATCTTAAAGTTGATTTTTCAAAAGTAGTAAATGTAGCTACACTTTTTGTGCCATTATATACATTTGTATCTTCTATGATACCATCTGTAGTTGTACCAATGATAACAGACGCAGAAAAATGTTTCATAAAGAACTCTTGAATCTCTATAAGTATCTCTTTATTTGTATCTGCACAAAACACCTGTATTAACATGTTCTTTGAATCCATTGGCAAAGAATTATTAGAGTTTACAAGCTCGTTAATACTATCAAAAGATACGCTAAAATTTTTCATAACTTAGTATATCATATTTTATACATCATTTTTATTACAAAGCATATATCTTTGTAAAATAATCATAGCAGAGATAGAGTCTATGCGTCCATCACGGACATATTTCATCTCACCTTTTATCATGTTTTGGGCTTCAAGTGAACTTCCTGCTTCATCTTGATAGAAAACTTCTCCATCAAAAGCAACTAGATTCATGAAATGAGCAATCCTGCGTTTCATCTCATCTTCACTACTTCCACCAAGAGGAATACCCACAACAATAGTGTCAATCTCCCACTCTTGTATAACTTTTTTTACTTCATCAGATGCTTGATTTCTATTTTTTCGTATAATAGCTGGGAGGGGAGTTACTATTGTCTTATGTGCAGAGTAGGCTAATCCTATGCGTTTAAGCCCCAAATCAATAGCAAGATATTTATTTGCCAAGACAAAAACTCCCAAACATCTTATCTAGCATCTCATCATTTTCAAAAGGTCTTGTGATACTCGCCATCTCTTTAACTGCTTCATTAAGATGAAAGGAGAATATCTCTAACTCTTGGTCATCTAGTGGTTCATATGCATCTTCGATATTTGATAGTGTATTTTCAACTGCCATTATCTGTCTTTGAGATATAAGCATCATCTCATCACTTGAGTTTGTCCTGTCCATAATGTTTTCAAGTTTATAAACAAGTAAATCAACACTATCTTTAGAGTTAACTTCCAAATCAAAAATTATCTTATCTGATTCTAGTTTTTCACTCAAATCAATCTTATTTTTGATATATATTATCTCTTTATTTTGAGCATGATTTTTGATAATTTTAAGTATCTCTTCATCCTCAGCTTCTATCTCTCTCGAAGCATCAAAGAGGGCTAAAACTATGTCACTCTGTTCTATCGCTTCTATACTTCTTTGTATCCCAATGCGTTCTATCTCATCATTTGCTTCACGGATACCTGCCGTATCTACTATCTTGATAAGATGTGTTCCGATTTTCACCTGTTCTTCTATGGTGTCACGAGTAGTTCCTGCTATATCACTCACAATAGCACGATCTAAATTTAAAAGAGCATTTAAGAGTGAGCTTTTACCAACATTTGGTTTACCAACAATAGCCACTTTAAAGCCTTGCATAAGTCCCTCTCTTGACTTACTTGCCAGAAGTGTTTTGTTAAGTGATACTTTTAGCAGTTCTAACTTATCTTTTATCTGTTCTACCAAATCATCAGGCAAATCCTCCTCAGCATAGTCAATAGCAACTTCAGAGTAAGCTAAGATATGGATAATATCATCACGAACTTGTTCTATGTAATTTTTCAGAGAACCTTTCATCTGTGCCGCAAGGATTTTTGCACTATCTTCACTCTTTGCTTCTATAAGTTGAGCTATTGCTTCAGCTTCACTTAGATCTATACGACCATTAAAAAATGCTCGTTTTGAAAACTCTCCAGCATTGGCAAGTCTCGCTCCTGCTTTTATCGTCTCTTTTAAAATACTTTGAGCAACTATAAAACCACCATGACACTGTATCTCTACAACATCTTCTGCTGTAAATGAGTAAGGTCCTTTAAAGTATATCACGATGGCTTCATCTATCAACTCATCTTTAAGATTAAATATTTTGCTTAAGGTTGCATTTCGTGGAGTGAAGTTAGTTTTTTTTGATAGTTGTTTAACGATATTTAAAGCTCTATCGCCACTTATTCGTATAATAGCGATAGAGCCTATGCCATTTGCTGTAGCGATGGCAGTTATAGTGTCATTTGTCATTTTTAGTTTGTATGATAATTATTCACTACAATATATTTCATACCATCCTTGGTTGCACGAATAACCACATATTTTTGAGGATATTTTTCACGAAGTTCTTTTAATGCTATTTGGATCAAAACATCGTCAAGAATCTTTGTTTGTACTTTTCCATCTTTATCTATAGTTTCACAAACAGTTTCAATATATCTTGAAATACTATCTTCTTGATTTTTTAAAAATTCTGCTATCTCTAAACGGAGTTGTACTTTATATTTTGCGTTTATCCAGTTAAAAAGCATATATGAGATAGCCTTGTATCTGTATCCCTCTTTACCGATTAGTAAAGCAGAATCTTCTCCGTTAAACTCTATAAGAATTGTCTCCTTATCATAAACACTTACTGATATATCATCAATCTTAAAACATGCTAATTTAAAAAGCCCATTTATCTCATGAGAGACTTCTTTTACAACATCATTGATATAAGACATATCTTCCACTTCAACATTTTTATTACGAGAAAATGGAGTTGATAATATATTTTTAGGTATAACTGAGTTTATTGCTGACTTTACCTTATCAACTTTTAAAGTTTTAGATATGCTGTTTTTTGTTTCTTCTACTTCGACTTCTTTTACTTCTATTTTTTCTACTTGAACCTCTGCTTCAGGCTCTTTTTTTATCTCTTCTTCTTTTAAATTTCTATTTTCATTAGCAGCTACGATAATGGCATTTTTTTTTAATAGCCCTAAATAGCCTTTCTTTGGTAGCTGAACCACTTCAACAACAAGTTCAGTAACAGAACACTTTAGAGATGAGGCAGCATCTTGATATGCCTTTTCTAAAGTTTCAGCTTCAATCTTAATCATTCTTGTTTTCATCATTTTTCGCCAAAGCTTTTTGAGCATCTTTCATATTTTTAAACTGTTGATTTACTATAAATTGTTGTGCAATTGAAAATAGATTGTTTACGAACCAATAAAGAACTAATCCTGAAGGGAAAGTTACAAAGAAAAATGTAAAAATAACAGGAAGATATTTCATTACTTTTTCTTGCATAGGGTCTGTAAAGTTTGTTGGTGTCAATCTCTGTTGTAAGAACATTGATGCTCCCATAAGAAGAGGTAAGACATAGTAAGGGTCCATACGAGAAAGGTCATGTATCCATAATATCCATGGAGCACCTTGAAGTTCAACTGAGTTTAGTAAAAGACGATAAATCGCATAGAATACAGGGATTTGCATCAACATCGGCAAACATCCACCTAAAGGATTTGCTCCATGTTTTTTATACATATCCATAGTCATTGCATTTAGTTTTTGTGGATCTTTTTTATACTTCTCTTTAAGCTCTTTAAGTTTAGGTGCAAGTGCCTTCATCTTCTGCATAGACATCATTCCCTTGTATGTTAAAGGAAATAAAACCATTCTGATTAGTGCTGTAAGACCGATAATAGACCAACCCCAGTTTCCAAATATACCATGCAACCAAGAAAGAACTAAAAACATAGGTTGTGAAGCAAATGTAAACCAACCATACTCGATAACATTAGTAAGAACAGGTTTGATATTATATAAGGTTTTATACTCTTTTGGCCCAACAAATCCATGAAATTTCATAGTTTGGGTTGCATCAAAATAAGCGACAGGATTATTGTCATTATCTCTATCTATCATCACATTTGTATCTTTAGAGAAACCATACATCATGCTAGTTGTATATTGGTCAAAAGAGGCAACAAGTGCAACATCTGTAAAAGTTTTTCTACCCTCTGCATCACCATCTTCTATGATAGTAAGTTTTTTATCATCTGTATAAACTAAAGCACCTTTAGCTGTCATCATCTGCTCTTTTTTATTTACTTGAGGTCGTTTACCTACATAAATAAAATATCTCTTATCTTTTGAAAGAGACACAGTAATATCATAATGTCCATCAGCATAGAAAGTAATATCTTTTGTAACAGTAAGATTTGGAAGTTTTTGAACCAAAGAGACATGCTTTGAGCTAGACTCAAGACTTATTTTAGATACAGATGCAGTGTAAGGTGTTGAAGATGCTTCTTTATTTAAAGTTTCATCTAAAAACCTAATGTAGAGTGGTTTAGCACCTTTAGCTGGGATTATCTGCGCATGTTTATTATGTTCATCTCTAAACTTATCTTGAAGTAACTCTTTAGATGATATACGACCTAAAGTATCCATTTTTAAAATAAAGTTTTTATTTGTTACAGTAAGGATAGTATTTGTTGAAGCTATATTAGCTTCTTTATCTTTTTGAGATATAACATGACCTGCTTCTTCATCTACTACACTTGTTTTTTTTGCTACATCTTGTGTTGCATTAACAGTAGCATTAGCTTCTGTTTTTATTGAACTCTCTTGCTTGGCTGGTGGAAAAATGGCTGTATAGCCTACGAAAAATACCACAGATAGCACTACGGCTAAAATTAGTCTCTGATTTGATGACATATTATCTAACACAGATTACCCTTTATATGAAAAATTTTTTATTATGTAATAACGGTCTTTTTTATTGGGGACCAACCAATATTTTATGGCTTCTACACCTAGTTTTTTTGGCTTTTGAACAAGTTTATCTAAAAGAGGATACTCTATCCCACCTTCAAAAAGTTGATTACAACGAAGTATTCTAGTAAAAGAGTGGTAAAAAGCACTTGAAAGTGAATTATTTACAAAGTTTAAACGGGCATATTCACTGCATGATGGGTAATATCTACACGAACCAAAACCAAGTAGTGTAAGAAATTTTTGATAAAACCACATTAGCTTAAGTAAAATACTTTTTATCATTTACATTTCTTTTATAGTTTTTGCTTGTTTAAGCACTTTATGAAAATTTTTGTTAAGCTGTTCATAAGAACTATCAAAGAGTCCAACTTTAGCAACAAAAACATAAGTTCCATCTTTGAGAGTGTTGGAGTATTCACGAAAAATAGCTCGCATTCTTCGTTTTGCACGATTGCGTTTAACTGCATTGCCTAACTTTTTAGTTGCTGTAAACCCTACTTTGTGAATTCCATTTTGAGGAAGAAAAAAAAGCACCACGCTATTTGAGTGTTGATTTTTTCCTTTATTGTAAACATACGAAAACTCCTTATGAAGTTTAAGTGTGTTAAATCCGCCTAAACTGACAATCTTTTACGACCTTTAGCTCTACGACGGTTTAAGACTCTACGACCGTTTTTAGTAGCCATTCTTGCTCTAAAACCATGAGTTCTTTTTCTTGGTGTACTGTGTGGTTGGTATGTTCTTTTCACGACATATCCTTATATAAAATTAAGTCCGAAATAATACAAAAATATTGCTTAAAATGTGATTAAGCCTAGATTGTTTTACGAAACCTCTACAACTATATCACCATCTCTTATCAAAAAGTTAACTTTTGAACCCTCTTTGACCACTCCCTCAAGTATCAAGTCAGCAAGTCTATCTTCTACTATCTCATAAAGTGCGCGTTTGAGTGGACGAGCGCCATAAACAGGGTCAAAACCAGCTTCTGCAATATAAGCTTTAGCTTCTGGACTTAGAGTAAGTTCTATATCTCTATCTTTTACTTTAGCATTTATCTCTGCAAAAAATATATCTACAATATCTACTATCTGCTCTTGAGCTAAAGCGTTAAAGATAACTACATCATCAAGTCTATTTAAAAACTCTGGTTTAAATGCCTGTTTTAACTCTGCCATTACGATAGCGTCTAACTCTTCACTACCACTATTGTCAATAATCTTATCACTTGCAATATTTGAAGTTAAGATAATGATTGTGTTAGAAAAATCAACAGTAACACCTTTGTTATCAGTCAATCGTCCATCATCTAAAACTTGAAGTAACATATTAAAAACATCTGGATGTGCTTTTTCAACCTCATCAAATAAAACAACAGAGTATGGTTTTCGTCTCACTGCTTCTGTAAGTTGTCCACCCTCTTCATATCCAACATAACCAGGGGCAGCACCAACTAAACGAGATACTGCATGTTTTTCCATATACTCACTCATGTCTATTCGTATAAGTGCATCTTCACTATCAAACAAAAACTTTGCAAGTGTTTTAGCTGTCTGAGTTTTACCAACTCCTGTTGGCCCTAAAAAGAGAAAACTTCCTATAGGTGTATTTGCTGAAGATAGTCCTGCTTTGTTGCGTTTAATCGCACGAGAGACTGCATGTGTTGCCCTTCCCTGTCCAATGACCGTTTTGTTTAACTCATCTTCTACATGAAGTATCTTTGTCTGCTCTGTCTGCAACATTTTATTTACAGGGATATGTGTCCACCTTGAAACTACTGATGCGATAGAAGCTTCATCTACACTATTTTTAAGAAGTGTCCCCTCTTCTTGCATTCTATCCCACTGCTCATTTAAAGTTTTTTCTTCTTCTATAAGTTTTGGTATATCTCCATACTCTATCTCTGCTGCACGATTAAAGTCAGAACTACTTTTTGCCATCTCTGCCTCACGGCGTTTAGCTTCAATATCACCTTTTATAGTAGATATTTTTTCAAAAACTGCTTTTTCAGTTTGGAACTGAGACTCTAACTTTCTAACCTCTTCATCTGTATCAGCAAGTTCTTTTTCTATCTCAAGAAGACGCTTTTCATTGGCAGGAGTTTTCTCCATTTTTAAAGCTTCTTTTTCCACCATTAGTTCTGAATGTTTTCGTTTAGATGCGCTTAAAGAGTTAGGCTCAGACTCTATCTGCATTTTAAGTTCAGCAGCAGCTTCATCGATAAGGTCGATAGCTTTATCTGGTAAAAATCTATCTGCAATATATCTATCTGAAAGTTTTGCGGCAGCTACTAAAGCACTATCCACAATAGTTACATTATGGTGAGCTTCTAAACGCTCTTTTATACCTCTAAGAATTTGTAAGGCTTGATTTACAGTTGGCTCATCAAGGTTGATTGGTAAAAATCTTCTCTGAAGTGCTGCATCTTTTTCAAAATATTTTCTATACTCTTTTAAAGTTGTAGCACCGATAGTATGAAGTTCTCCACGAGCTAAGGCAGGTTTTAAGATATTTGCTGCATCCATACTTCCCTCTGAAGCTCCAGCACCAACAATAGTATGAATCTCATCAATAAAGAGGATAATATTGCCACTCTCTTTTACTTCATCTATTACAGCTTTTAGTCTATCTTCAAACTCACCGCGATATTTTGCACCTGCGATTAAGGCACTCATATCAAGTGCTATTAATTTTTTGTTTTGCAAGGAAGTTGGTACATTTGAACTCTGAATTCTTTGTGCAAGTCCTTCAACAAGTGCAGTTTTACCAACACCTGGTTCACCTAAAAGCATAGGGTTGTTTTTAGTCTTTCTTATGAGTATCTGCATCATTCTACTTATCTCTTCATCACGACCGATAACAGGTGAAAGTTTTCCTTCTGCTGCTTCTTTTGTTAAGTCTATGCCATATTTGTCTAAAGATTCTAGAGTTTCATCAGCACTTTGAGAATCTATCTTTGCTCCTCCACGAGATGCTTCTAAGTTTTTTGACAACTCCATCACATCAATGTACTTAGGCAAGATAGTAGAAAATGGCTCTGTTTTTAAGTTAGCCAATATATATGTATCTACAGCCAGATAGGCATCCCCATTTTGAGTCATGAGACCTGCACCATTTTCTAAGGTTTGTACAAATGTTCTTGACAATCTTATATTTTCTTTAGTCACGCTAGAAGATTTTGGCAACTTTTGTGTCAAACTTTTTATGTCTAACTCCATTGCAACCTTATCAATATTCATCTTGTTAAACATCTGATTTAAAACAGAATCAGAGTTAGTTAAAAGCGCCCACAAAAAATGCTCAGTAGTAACCTCTTGATTTTGATTGTGAAGTGCTAAAGATAAAGCACTCTCTATAGATTGTGTCATGTTATGTGTTAGTTTTTCAAATATATTGTTGTTCATAATTCAATCCTCTTGATTAATTTATGTAATTATATCAAGTTGAGTCTATATTTGTCAAGTTAGTTTAGTTAATCTGTATCACATTTAGGTTAATTCTTACAAATGGTTTTAATTTTTTCTTAATTCATCATCTTTAAAAAATCTTTTTTATAGTAGTTGTAAGCCATAAATAGCTGTTATACCAAGAGTATAAGCTCCCAACAAATAAACATTTCTAGGGTTTCCTGAAAGTTTTGGTGTTTTAATCTCAGATACATTTAAAATGGCAAG
>JALTUB010000171.1 GCA_027047745.1 Sulfurimonas sp. | reverse complement strand
CCAGTATTATAACTACTTGCAGTCCATACAGGAGCATGATTCACTGCAGGAGTACTTGGTGTACTCGCTGGAGTACTTGTAGTTGGTGTTGTATTTACTACAGGCACCGCATCTCTATCAATCGCCGCCTGAGTCTTTCTAACCCCAACACCACTAGCCAAAGCCATATTGCTACTTAAAACAATATTCTCAAATCTGTTCAACTCTGAAAGATGTGACTTGATATTTGTAGGAGCTCTGTAACTTGAAAAATCCGTAATATCGCCAAATGCAATCGCTAAACCAGCAGTAACCTTGTAAGTACTATTTGAAATGTCATCATTGTACTCTACAAAAGCATAACTGTACTGAGCTTTGTAAACATTGATAATGTTATTCTTCTCATACTGATAAGCATAAGAAAGCTTTGCACTATCCATAGGATAATACTCCACACCAACACCATAACTAGACTCATCACTCGTAAACTCATGATTTACTCTACCAGCATTCGCAGTAGTATCAATAGTACCAATACTACTCTCCCATCTCTTCGCTAACTCAACATAACCAAGTGAAGTCTTTTCAGATACTATCTCATAGTCTCCAAAAACCTTACCGTTAAGCTTTGTATAACTTCCACCTACTTCAACATAAAAGCTATCTGTAAGCATATAACCCGTTGCAAATGAACCTGAGTATTGGTTTACTTTTGTACTTGTATTTACAACAGAGTAAACTTTTTGATTAAGATAGTTCAAACCAAATTTAAAGTACAAGCTCGGAGTAAAAGGATTTACCTTTAAAACCGCACCACTCTTTAAAAAATCACTTGTCCCCTCTAACTTTACCTTTAAATCCTCACTATCAAACATAATCCCTGCACCCGCAGAACTGTTTTGACCTTGAGCAACTTTAGCACCTACACCATACACATTTATAGTTGTGTCTCTTGTTTGGGAAGCAAAAGTTGTTGAAGCAAGTCCTGCTAGTAGTAAACTGAGAGTAATTTTTCGCATTTGTGGTTTTTCCTTTTATTGTTTGATGTTGTATTTTACCCCCCCCCTTATAAAAAGTGCTGAATTGGGGTTAATATGCATTCCAATTCGGAGAATTGGAACGAGAGAATTGGGGTTAATATGCGTTTCCACTGGGACAGTGGGAACGAGGGGTTTGGGTTAATATGCGTTCCCATACTCCGTGTGGGAACGAGTGTTTGTAAATTACTTTTTTAATTTTATGACAAATTGACAAAAATTTGATAGAATTCCATAAATAAAATATATAAGGTTAGTAAAGATGGCATATCCAGAAAATATAGGGTGTAAAAATCCAAATTGTATAGCAAAAGATGAGTGTAAAAGACAGGTAATAGCTAAAGATGGTTCAGCAGTTGAGGTTGGAAGCTTTGGTGGTACTCCTGAAAAAAAATGTGGTAAGTTTTTAAAGAAATAATAGTGAGATATTTGCTTGTAGTTTTTATGCTCTTGTTTAGTGCATGTAGCATGAAAAACTATGAGCAGACAGATTCTAAGATATTTATTATAAAGTCTCCAAAGCTTAGATTTGCAGATTTGGCTTATGTTAGACATACTAAAAATGATTTGGAAGTGGAACTTTTTGTTGCAGGTCGAGTTATTAAAAAGATAGATATAAATCATCTTGTTTGTGTTGATGAGGGATGTATGCGAAAAAGCTCTTTTAACAAAGAGTATCTAAATGAACATTATCCAGATGATTTACTTCAAAATGTTATCTTAGGGCATAAGATATATGCTGGTAAAAATAGTACAAAGTTAAGTGATGGTTTTACTCAAAAGATTCAAACGCAAGATGTAGATATTGACTATCGTGTTTTTAGTGGTGTAATATCCTTTAAAGATAGAAAAAACAGAATAATTTTCAAAATCAAGGATGTAAAATAATGGCAAAATTTGTAGGAGCTCACTGCTCGGCATCAGGTGGTGTTTATAATGCTATATCAAATGCAGAGGTTATCGGTGCAAAAGCATTTGCCCTTTTTACTAAAAACCAAAGACAATGGGTAGCAAAAGATTTGGACACTGAGACTATAGATAGGTTTAAAACTATGCTTGATGAGAGTGGTATTTTAGCAAAACATATACTTCCTCATGATTCATATCTTATAAATCTTGGACATCCAGAAGTAGAAAAACTAGAAAAATCACGCAATGCCTTTGTGGATGAGTTACAAAGATGTGAGATGTTAGGACTCGATAGACTAAACTTTCACCCTGGAAGTCATTTGGTAAAAGTAGCAAAAAAAGATAAAGAAAATCGTGAAGTTATGGCACCCATAGAGGATGTTTGCTTGGATACTATCGCAGAGTCTATAAATATCGCACTTGATAAAACAAGTGGAGTGAGTGCAGTGTTGGAAAATACAGCAGGACAGGGCAGTAACCTTGGTTGGAGGTTTGAGCATTTAGCACATATCATAGACAAAGTAGAAGATAAAAGCCGAGTAGGTGTTTGTATAGATACTTGCCATATGTTTACAGCTGGTTATGATATAAGAACAAAAGAAGTTTATGATAAAACATGGAGTGATTTTGAAAAAATTGTAGGCTTTAAGTATCTTATGGGAATGCATATAAACGACTCTAAACCACCATTAGGCTCTCATGTAGATAGACACCATTCACTTGGAAAAGGCGAGATTGGGCTGGATGCCTTTAGATTTATCATGAATGATGAGAGAATGGATGACATTCCACTCGTTTTAGAGACTATTGATGAGACTATTTGGAAAGATGAGATAGAATTACTATATAGTTTTGTAGATTAAGTTATAAATTTTAAGGAAAACATTGAAAACTTTAGTGAACTTTTTATCGAAAGAAAAGATTGAAGAAACAGATATATTTTTACATTTAAAATGTTCAAGTAGCGAGGCACTTATGCTCCAATACTTGACTAAAAAATATTTAAAAGGTCAAGATGATGTCTTGGTTTTAGAACTTTTAGAAGATTTGTATAAAAATGATAATTATGAACATTTAGAGCATTTAAGAGAGATACGAAATCTTTTAGAACTTGGTTGGTTACATCAGCAGAGTTTTACTCCTCTTAAGATCTCAGATGTAACTCCTCTTGAACTTTTAAATACAGCTGTTGGACTTACTCCATCATTTTTAAAGCTACTTCAAGAGGGAACACTTGAACTTGATTTACCTGAGATAAAACCTTATGGTGACCATTTAGAGTATCTTCAAGACCAATTTTTTCGCATAGAACTTTATGAGAAGATGAGTGTTATTCGTCAAAATGTCAATGAACACTCTTTAGGTGTTGGACGCATTCAAAACAAACTTGAACTTTTAGAAAAACGCATAGATGAGAGGATAGCACAAACTTCACAAAGTCTAGTTTTAGATAAATTTTTTAAACAAAAGAAGATGGGTGTGTATGAGCAGGTGATTTTTATAGCACTGTTGCGTGAAGAGTATAGTGCTTCTGAGACGCCACTGCGTGAGATGAACTCACTTATTGACTTGATTTCAGTTGATGAGTATGAACGCATCAAAAATCGTTCACTTTTAGAAGATGGCTCTAACCTTATCAGTTCAGGGATTATTGACTATGAAGAGATGTTAAGTCCTTTTGGTGGGATTAGTCGTGCATTTTATATAGTTGATGAGGTTCTTCAAAGTATCATCCATCCAAACAAGAGTAAAAAAGTAACTCGTTTAAAACTAAATGCACTTGTAGATGAACAAGATATTTTTGAACTTGTAGATAGTGACACTTCTTTAGAGGATGTTGTTTTAAACGATAAAACGCAAGAGACGCTAGAAAACTTAATGCGTCAAGTAGATAAAGAAGTCATATCTCGTTTGGTAAAGTGGGGCATTAAAGATAAAAAGAGTGGTATTGACGCTAGAATAATCTTTTATGGAGCTGCTGGAACTGGTAAAACCATGACAGCTTACTCACTTGCAAAGTCACTTAAACGCCAAGTTCTTGCCTTTGACTGCTCTAAAATTCTCTCTATGTATGTTGGAGAGAGTGAGAAAAATGTTCGTAAGATTTTTGATACTTTTTATGAGTTGAGTGAAAAAACAAAAACAGAGCCTATCTTGCTTTTAAATGAAGCAGACCAGTTTTTAGGTGCAAGAAGTAGTGGAAATATTACAGGTTCAGACCAGATGCACAACCAGATGCAAAATATTTTTTTAGAACAGATAGAAAATTTTCGTGGTATGCTTATAGCTACAACAAATCTTTTAGAAAACATAGATAAAGCTTTTTCAAGAAGATTTAACTACAAAATAGAGTTTAAAAAGCCAAACAAAGCACAAAGAGAAAAACTTTGGGAATTTATGCTCCCAGTAGATGCCCCTTATGAAAAAGGCTTTGATGCAAAAGTCTTAGCGACTTATTCTCTCACAGGTGGACAGATAAATCTTATAGTTAAAAACACAGCTTATAAGGTAGCTGTTAAAAAAGAACCTCTTTTTACTATAAAAGATTTTATAGACGAAATAACAAGAGAAAAAGATGCCAACTTTGATAGTGAAAAATCTATGGGTTTTTTAAACAGATAAAATATAGAGTAGTGTTGCGATAAGTGACATTTAACACTCTTTAACCTCCATTAAACTTTTATTTAATACTCTTTTTGATATAGTGCAGTAACTGTTTTTTCTAGCACTATATTGCTAGAAGACAAATATTAAAAAGAGTAATATTTATCATGATTATTACTTCTTATTTTAAAGGATAGGTTATATGGATCATATAGTGACTTCAAATCCGTATTTTGGGGTATTTGTACTGTTTGTTATAACATTTGGTGCTTTTACTGCCACAACGATAATCGCTCGTTTGGCGAGTCGTGCATTAGCACGAAAAGATAGTGAAAAGATTAAGCTATCAGTTTACGAATGTGGACCTGAGATAACTAAACAACCAAATAGAGTATCACCACAGTTTTACCTGTTTGCACTTCTGTTTTTACTCTTTGATGTAGAGATTGTATTTATGTTCCCATGGGCAGTTGATTTTAAAGTTCTTGGCTGGTTTGGTTTCGCTGAGATGCTAATGTTTATCTTATTATTGGCAATTGGTTTTGCATATGCTTGGAAAAAAGGAGCCTTAGAATGGCACAACATAAAGTAAATTATACACAAGATGGTGGACTTCCTGTTGCACTTACATCTATTGATAAGATTGTAAACTGGGGTCGTTCTAACTCACTTTGGGCATTGACTTATGGTCTTGCTTGTTGTGGTATCGAGATGATGGCTTCAGGTGCATCTCGTTTTGACTTTGACCGTTATGGAACTATCTTTCGTGCTAGTCCTCGTCAAGCAGATGTTATGATTGTTGCAGGAACTCTTACCAAGAAACATGCAGAGTTTATTAAGCGTTTATATGACCAGATGACAGAGCCTAGATGGGTTATATCTATGGGTTCATGTGCAAATACTGGTGGAATGTTTAACACTTATGCAACTGTTCAAGGTTGTGATAGAATTATCCCCGTTGATTTGTATCTTCCTGGTTGTGCACCTCGTCCTGAAACACTTCAGTATGGTGTGATGCTACTACAACAAAAAATCCGTGCTAACAAAGCAGGAAATGCACAAAAAGCAAAAAGGTTAATGTAATATGAGAGCCTATACACCTAAAGATGATGTACAAGCAAAAGCTTACTATACTGATAGATTTTATGTTGCACCACAAGTGCCTAAACAAGATGTAGAGAGTGATGAAGTTTTTGCAGCTGATTTAGCAGCTATAAAAGCAAAATTTGAAGTAAAAGATGCTTATATTCAAGTGACTAATATGGTTGTTTATATCAACCCTCATGATGTTTATGGAGTTTTAGAACTTATGAGAGA
>JALTUB010000170.1 GCA_027047745.1 Sulfurimonas sp. | reverse complement strand
ATTGAAGCAAGTTGGATAGTTTTTGCAAAATCACTTGTAAAACTAGGTAAAAGAAAAAAAGCAATGCAGACTCTTCAAGAGTATATAAAAGTTTCAAAATCTTCTAATGCTCAATTACTTTTTGAAGAGATAAAATCAGGAAAATTTAGATGAAATTAATCATAGCCCTACTTCTAAGCATAAATTTATTTGCAAATGTAAAACAAGATATGTTTGATTTGTATCAAAATAAAAAATATAAAGATGTATGTCGTATAGGATTTAATAATTTTTATAAAAATAAAAAAGATGAAGAATTTATATCCATTTATGCATTTGCATGTCTTTACGCTGACTATATTGATAGGCTCGCTGTACCTATAACTATGTTAAAGTTTTCAAAAACTGCTCGTTCAAATGCAGCTTATTTTTCTGTGATATTAATGCAAAAAAAACTTCTCTACCATGCCTTAGTTGATAACTACAATTTATCAACATTAAAACTACCTACAACAGACTATGTTTTGTCAAAAGTATTTGAGTTATATTCTAAGATAGGTAAACATAAGCCAAGAGCCTTTTATCTTCTTCAAGACCCAGATGATAAAAAACTTACATACAAGCTTTATATCATGAAAAGCAATAAACTAAATAAAATAGTTATTGAAGAGTTTTATGATACAATAATTCTAAAAAAACATGTTTATTGGTAGGTATTAATTGTGGATAGAATAACAACAGATTTACTTGCAAATGGTTATATAATGAAGAGTCAAGTTGATAGACTCTCTGCAAAAGGCATACATGACTATTTAATTCTTAGAGATATAACGCTATCTGGTTTTATGACTATGGATAGGCTTGTTCGTTTTATAGTTGGGCAAGTAAGAGATGGCATTTATGACTTAGATATTATTGACAACTATGATTATATCAGTGATAGAGTTGTATTAGAAAAATTAGCCTCAGAACTAAATCTTCTTTTTTTAGATTTAGACTCCATAGATATGGACTATACACTTACACAAAGAGTCCCACTAGCACAGATCAAAAAACACAATGTAATCCCTGTTTACCAAGATGAAATGAGTGTTACTGTTGCCTTTGATGACCCTCTAAATATTGATGCACAAGAAGCCGTGCAGAGATTATTTCCAAGAAAAGTTTTAAAAGTAGCATTAGCAACAAAAAAACAAATATCTGCATATCTATATAAGATTGAGCTAAAAGATAGCGTAAAAGGATTGGTAAAGAAGATAAAAGATGAGCTAAATTCTATCTCTTCTCTTGAAGAACAACAAGAAGCTTCTTCTATATTTTTACTGATTGATGTTATACTAAAGACATGTATTCAGGGTCGTGCTAGTGATATTCATATTGAACCGACTGAAAAAAACTGTGTTGTTCGTGGTCGTGTTGATGGAAAATTATCCGAAATGTTTATTTTTGAAAAAGATATTTACCCTCCCCTCTCTTCAAGACTAAAGCTACTAGCAAACCTTGATATAGCAGAAAAGAGAAAACCACAAGATGGTCGTTTTTCTACTACAGTTGGAAAAAGTGAATATGATTTCCGTATTTCAACTCTACCTATTTTATATGGTGAATCAATCGTTATGCGTGTTCTTGATAAAGAAAAAGCATTAGTAAGGCTTGAAGATGCAGGTATGGATAGTGCTAGTTATCAAAAACTACTCAAAGGTCTTCAATCTCCTTTTGGCATTATACTTGTAACTGGTCCTACTGGTAGTGGTAAAACCACAACTCTTTATGGTGCATTAAATGAGTTAAGAAATGTAGAAGATAAAGTTATAACAGTAGAAGATCCTGTTGAGTATAGAATGAACCTAATCCAACAGGTTCAAGTCAATGCAAAAGTTGGACTAAGTTTTGCAGATGCACTTAGATCAATCCTTAGACAAGACCCTGACAAAATCATGATTGGTGAGATTCGTGATCAAGAGACTTTGGAGATAGCTATTAAAGCAGCCCTAACGGGTCACATGGTTATATCTACTCTTCATACTAATGACTCTATTAGTGCTATTCCTCGTATGGTTGATATGGGAATACAACATTATCTTATAAGTGGTGCATTAGTAGCTATTCAGGCACAAAGACTTGTAAGAAAAATATGCACTCACTGTAAAGTAGAAGAAGACCTTCCTCCTTCCGTTTTAGACGAGTTAAAAGATTTTGTTCCTGAGGGTGCAAGATTTTACAAAGGTCAAGGTTGTAAAGAGTGCAATGAAAGTGGATATATGGGTAGAGAGATGATATGTGAAGTTCTCAATATATCAGAAGAATTATCCTCTTTAATAGCACAAGGTACATCAAAAGAGCTTATGCTTGAACAAGCAAAAAAAGATGGTTTTATTGGTTTATATGAAAATGGAATACAAAAAGCCCTAGATGGTATAACAACTATAGAAGAGATACTAAAGGTAGCAAAAGGATGAAGTATTTTATAGTAACTGTTTTAACAAAGGGTAAAAAAGAAAAAATTGGTATATATGCAAATGATACAAAAGAGGCTCATAAATATGCCAAACTAAAATTCACTGGCATAATTATTAAAGTTGAAAAGGGACAAGAGCCACTTGAAAATCAATTTAAGAGAATAAAAAATGATTTACTTAAAAATATCAGAAAAAGAAAAATAAAACCAGATTCGTTGATTGCAGCAATTAGACAACTTGCTGTTATGGTAAATGCTGGTATCTCAATACACAATTCACTGAATGAGATAGCATCAGCCACTGATGATGAATCTTTAAAAACCGTATTTACAAAAATTGCTGATGATATTAACTCTGGACAATCATTATCTGCTTCTATGAAAAACTTTAGATTTGAACTTGGAAACTTAACAATCGCAATGGTCGAACTTGGAGAAAAAACAGGTAATCTTGATGAAGCACTGTATGCACTAGCAGATATGTTAGAGGAGATAAGAGCAAATGTAGTTAAGTTTAAAAAAGCTATGGCATATCCTAGAAATGTTATGGTAGCTATGGCAGTTGCATTTACTATACTCATCTCATATGTTGTTCCTCAATTTAAATCAATTTTTGAAGAGTTGCATGCAGATTTACCACTTCCAACAGTTATTTTACTAAAACTTGAATATCTCTTCAATAACTTTGGACCTTATTTACTTGTTGCTTTATTTGTAATATTTACTGGTTCAAAGTATGCAATCAACAACTATACACATATAAAATATAAATGGCATACGATGCTATTACACACAATACTCATAAAAAATATTATAAAATTTTCTACTCTAAACAGATTTACCTTAGTATTTTCAGAACTTGTTCGAGCAGGTATTCCTATCGCTGAAGCACTTGAAACCTCTATCGAGATGATAGACAACTTGCCACTAAAAGACAAACTTTTAACAGTAAGAATTACAGTTGAAAAAGGTGGAACTCTTAACAAAGGGCTAGAAGAAACAGAACTTTTTGAGAATATGATTATACAGATGGTTCGTGCTGGTGAAGATAGTGGTACATTAGATACCATGATTAAAAAAGTTGCAGAGTATTACAAAATGCGTTTTGATGCTATTATTGATGGTCTTAGTGAAGCTATTGAGCCTATTATGCTTCTTATAATCGCTTCTATGGTTTTATTACTTGCTCTTGGTATTTTCTTACCAATGTGGGACATGGGTAATGCTGTTCAGGGGCGTGGTTAGAAGAAAATAGCCAAACCTTAAGTTTGGCAATTACGCTAAATTTGTAAAAACTCTCTGTACATCCTCATCATCTTCAAGTTTTTCTAGTATCTTGTCGATGTCAGTATGTTCTTCATCAGTGATAGATATTGGAGAGTTTGCCATTCTTTCTAAGTGTGCTTTTTTTATCTCTATGCCCATATCTTCTAAAGCCTTTGTCACAGATCCAAAACTTGTATAGTCTCCAGTAACAATAGCAACACCATCTTCTGCCTCAATCTCTTCAAGACCAGCATCAATTAACTCTAACTCTAACTCTTCTAAGTCCATCTCGTCCGTAAACTCAAACTCTATAAGTGCTTTTCTATCAAACATAAACTCTAAAGAACCGTTTGTTAAAAGTTCCCCACCCTGCTTTGTCAAGATATTTTTTACATTTGCAACTGTTCTTGTATTGTTATCTGTCATGCACTCTATAAATAGTAATACTCCATGAGGTGCTTTTCCTTCAAAATTTACTTCAAGCATACTTGCGGTATCTTTAGCACTTGCTCTTTTTATAGCTGCTTCGATATTATCTTTAGGCATATTTTCAGCTTTAGCATTTATAATCGCAGTTCTTAGCTTCGCATTCATATCAGGATCACTGCTTCCCTCTTTTGCCGCCATAGTGATTATCTTACCTAGCTTAGGGAAAAGTTTTGACATTGCCCCCCATCTTTTTAACTTTGATGCTTTTCTATACTCAAATGCTCTACCCATAAAAACTATCCTAATAAAATTTATTTTTGAAATTATACCATTTTATGTATAATATCGAACAAGGAACTTTTATGAGATTAGGCTTTAGACTAAAACACCATTTTTTTAGTGCTTTTCGTGAACTTTTTGTACATCATCATGGTTCGTTAGAGTTTCGTGCTAAAACATTTGCTCTTATAATCGCAGCTGATGAGAATGCAAGAGTTGAAAATTATATTGTAGTAAAAGAGATAGCCTTAGATATATATAAGAACGACAAAGATAGAGCAAATCTTTTAATAATTTCTACAAAAGAGATGGTAAAAAAGGTCAAGGACAATAACGGTTTAAACTTAGATACTTTAGTGGAAAATATTCTTCAAGAACTTAAAGTTGTACCAAGGTATGCTAAAAAGATTGATATAGAGGCATTAAAACCTTTTTTAAAATTGTCGCATAGTAAAGATACAGTATCTTATCAAGAAAATATCTTAGAGTTTTTACAAGAACTTAAAGATGAAACACTTCAAACTAAAAAACAAAAGGGGTAACAATGGATTTACAAACAAAAGCACTTCATGCAGGTTATGAAAAGGACTCTCAAGGGACAATGGCTGTTCCGATTTATCAAACAACAGCATACGAGTTTCGTGATGTTGAACATGCAGCAAATCTTTTTTCACTAAAAGAACTTGGCAATATTTATACTCGTCTAAACAACCCAACTACTGATGTTTTTGAAAAACGATTTGCAGAACTTGAGGGTGGTGAAGCAGCTATTGCAACGGCAAGTGGAATGAGTGCTATCTTTTATGCCATAGCAAACTCAGCAGAGGCAGGAGACAACATCATCTGTGCAAATCAGCTTTATGGTGGAAGTTTAACACTAAATGCTCATACATTTAAAAGATTTGGCATAGAGGCTCGTTTTTTTGATGTTCACAAGCCAGAGGAGATAGAGAACTTAGTTGATGATAAAACAAAGGTAATATTTTTTGAGTCATTAACAAATCCTAGTATTGATGTTGCAGACATTGAAGCCATCACAGATATTGCAAACAAACACGGAATCTTAACAGTGGTGGACAATACTGTTGCTACTCCTGTTTTATGTCGCCCTTTTGAATTTGGAGCAGACATAACAGTTCATAGTGCAAGTAAATACACTACAGGTCAGGGTCTTGCTATTGGTGGGATTTTAGTTGAGAGAAAAAACTTACTTGAAAAACTAAAAGCAAATCCTCGTTATCCACAGTTTAATGAACCAGATGCCTCTTATCATGGTTTAGTTTATGTGGATGTTCCACTTCCTCCTTTTACGCTAAGAACTAGACTCTCTTTGATGCGTGATATTGGAGCTGTATCTTCACCTTTTAACTCTTGGCTCTTTATTCAAGGGATAGAAACATTTTCACTTAGAATGAGAGAACACTCTAAAAATGCTTTAG
>JALTUB010000169.1 GCA_027047745.1 Sulfurimonas sp. | reverse complement strand
ATCTTAACAAAAGAACTTGCCGTTGACAGAAACATAAGAAAAAGAAGAGTTGGTATTTCAGGCACCAATTATCGACCCATAGACAATGAATTTCAAATAAAATCAGCATTATCCTTAACTTGTGATTTAATCAATAAAAAAGAAAATGTTTTTGAGCAAGCGCTGCTTGCACTCATTCTTATCTCATACATTCAGCCGTTTGTTGATGGAAATAAGAGAACAGCAAGAATTGTAAGTAATGCCATATTGATAAATCATAAACATTGTCCTGTCACATTTAGAACAGTTGATAGTGTTGATTACAAGAAAGCTATGTTATTGTTCTATGAACAGAATAATATCACAATTTTTAAAAGAATATTTGTTGAACAATATGAATTTGCAGTGAAAACATATTTTTAGAAGAAAGAAAAACGAGCTACAAAATCCCAAACTACGCATAGCCCAATCCGTTAGGCAGTACCTAAATACAGCAAGCGACCAAGAAAATCCCCAAACTAAACATATTACAATACTTTGAGGAATTTTAATTGCCTTTGCAGTAAATATTGGAAATAATTATATGAAAAAGATTTTAAGAGAAAGATTACTTAACAAACTTCTTGTTCTAAAAGATAAAAACTTCATAAAGGTTGTTACGGGTGTTCGTCGTGCAGGGAAATCGACTTTACTTATACAATTTCAAGAATTATTAAAGAAAAAAAATCCAAATGTGTCGCTTATTTCCATAAATATAGATTTACCCGAATTCCACTTTCTTGCCGAGAAAAATTGGAAAGAAATTTACGATTATATCCAATCATTATTACAAGAAAATGAAACAAATTATGTTTTCATAGATGAAGTTCAAAACATTCCTGAATTTGAAAAACTGCTTGAAGGGTTATACGTTACTTCAAATATAGATTTATATGTTACAGGTTCTAACGCTTACCTTTTATCAAGTAAATTGGCAACCCTACTTCTTACAGGCAGGGCATATGAAATAAACGTTTTACCATTCTCATTTGCCGAATATTTGGAATTTACCGGAAAAACAACAAATCCCGACCGTGCTATTGCTAATTATATGCGAACAGGAGGTTTTCCCGAGGCTGTTGGATTCGTTGAATCAGGAGAAAGCTATGTTTACGAATATCTAAAAACCGTTTTTCGAAACATTTATGAAAATGATATACAGAAAAGGCACACAATATATTATGAAACATCTTATAACGAAGTCGTTAAGTTTCTAATTGATAGTATCGGTTCAAATGTTTCGGCAAGAAATATTACAAAAGTCCTTACGGCAAATGGGAAAAAAATTGATAATAAAACAGTATCAAGATACATTGATACACTTGTGGAATCCTATCTTTTTTATAAAGTGAACAGATACGATATAAAAGGGAAACAGGAAACCATAACGGCGTGAAACAGATAAATGCAATTGATTGGCTTTTAGACAATAAATATGATAATTAAGCATTAAATGAAATTACCGGTAAACATAAAAATAAAACATTAAACTGCGGAGTGTAACGAACAGCCCGGTGAGGCTTGCGTGGGGATTGTGCAAAGGAGCTGAGGCCGCCCAAAAGATATGTCAGCATTAAAATTTGTTAAAATTCTTAATTTTTCATCTAATTAATTAGCTTTGCATTTTAAAACA
>JALTUB010000168.1 GCA_027047745.1 Sulfurimonas sp. | reverse complement strand
AGTATATAAAGATGTAGAAGCTTTGGCTTTAATAATTGAGGCACTCAAGAGACAAACATATCAAAATTTTGAGCTTGTGATTGTTGAAGATGGAGAGTTGGCTCAGATGAGGGAGCTTATCAAGAAAATTGAGGGAATTGATGTTAAACATACAACACAAAAAGATCAGGGTGTGCGTAAAGCTCGTTCACAAAACAATGGTCTCCTTGTTGCTCAAGGGGAGTATCTTATTTTTATAGATGGTGATTGTGTACCTCATAGTCGCTTTGTAGAGGGGCATGTTCGATTAAGTGCTAAAAATAGAGTGCTTAGTGGTAGAAGACTGAATATACCCATAGAGATAGTTAAAAAAGTTAGAGAGACTAAAATAAACATAGTCGATATAGAAAAAAATTTATGGAAATATAGCGTATGGATTTTTAACAAAAATGTACGCTTTAAACAGGCTATATATATTGATCCTGATAGTGTATTTTATAAAATCATAGCTAAGCGAACAATATCTGCTTCTATCTTGGGGTGTAACTTTTCATGCTACAAAGAGCCTATGATAAAGATGAATGGCTTTGATGAGAGTTATGCAGAGACAGCAATTCCTGATGATATGGATTGGGAGTGGCGTTTTCAGGCTTATGGATTAGAACTGGTTTCATGCAAAAATGTTGCAAATATGTTTCACTTAGATCATAAGATACATGATAGAGGTGATGCTACTCCCTACATAAAGATTATGAATGAACGCAAAGAAAATGGAGAGTATATTTGTAAAGAGGGCTTAAATACTCATAATGTATAGAAAACTCTTGATTTTATTGCAAAAGTATTGGATTGTTAAAAAAGCTTTAGGGACTCTAAAAAAGAACACTATTCTCATAGACTCATCTCTTCGAGGTGGAAGAGTAAGAGTGAATGGAAAGAATAATGATATTTCTATTGCAGAGGGTAACTATAAGCGCATAAAAATTGGTATAGATGGTGATAATAATAGAGTTATAGTATCTAAAGAAACTTATATGCGTAATGTAGAAATTATAGTTCAAGGGGATAACCATCTAGTAGAGATAGGGGATGGAGTAGAAATTGGTGGTGCAAATATCGTGTGTTGTGGTGCAAAATCAAAAATCATAATAGGAGAGGGATCCCTACTTGCTTCTGGTATAGATATGAAATCTTGTGATGGACATAGTATTTATCAAGATGGCAAAGTGATAAATAATAGTAGGGATATTATCATCGAAAAGCATACATGGATAGCACAAGATGTGACTATACTCAAAGGAGTAATCCTTAAAAGTGGTTCAGTTGTGGGAATGAGAAGTTTACTTACTTCAGGAGAGTTTGAAGCAGATAGTATCATAGCTGGTTTTCCTGCGAGAGTTTTAAAAAAAGGGATACAATGGGGAAAGGAGAGAACCATATGAATAAAAAAGTTTCTTTTATAACGATAAACTATAATTCATCAGTATATACTTTAGCTCTAGTAAAAAGTATAAGGGAGTATACCTCTTTAGAGTATGAGATTATAATTGTAGATAACAACTCAAAAAGTGCTGATTATAAAAGACTTAGAGAGGAGTTGTATGGTTTTGATGATGTCAGCCTTATAAAAAATGAGCTGAATGAAGGCTTTGCTTCTGGTAATATGTTAGGTCA
>JALTUB010000167.1 GCA_027047745.1 Sulfurimonas sp. | reverse complement strand
TTCTTTCTTCGTTATGGTTATTGTCTCTTCGATGGTTCAAAGAAACTTTATTCCTTCAACGATCCGTAATGCGTTTGCAAAAATCTATTCACAATCTATTGTTAATTATTGCTGCTGAGTGGTAACGGATAATTTGCTTTATCAGAAAAATACATAATTGTTGCAAGTATGAAAATCAAAATTAGTACTATACCAATAATTACTTGAAAGGTCATAAAAATTACTCCACCAAGTAGAAAAAGAAACACTATGGGAGAAAAGGTTGGAGGGTGTACTTTATATGGTTCTTTTGGCTTATTGGGTTCTTTTGGCTCTCTAATATTTCCTTTTAATAATTCTAAAATATATAGAGGAATATGAATTTCCGGATATGAATTTCTTTCCATTTTGTTAATTTAAAATTTTGCACAACGGTTTAAATATGCTGCGTGCCGCTTTAATATTTCCGATTTTTCTGTGTACAAATATATTAAATTAAGTAACGCAATGTTCATATTTACAACTAATTGCGGCATGAAGTATATTTTTTGTTAGCAACCGTTTTTTTTCATTCTTTATTTGAGACTAAAAGTAAAATATGACCTCTATCTTTAATTTCCGATTTTTTCTTCAGTAATTTTACAATATAATCAGTCAAGTAAGAACGTTCATATTTTTCATGTTCTGTTAAGTAGTTGACATAATATGATTCATCATATTCGTCATCAATTTCATTGTATTCATCCTCAAAAATTGTAGCTTCCCAAGGCGTGGCTTTTATAATTTCTAAAAAATCTTTTGGAACACCCCATATATCTAATTCATTTATTGGTTTAACAATTTTTGTTATTCTACCATTTTGTGTATTAAACAATGAAACCACATATTTCTTTTTGCGTTTGAGAATTTTTAACCAAAGATTAAAAGACCCAGGTAAAGTATTTTTTGAATCAGATAAAATTTCGTCTGTGTGATGTTCAAAACACAAATCATATAGCAATTCACCATAACCCTTTTGAGGTATAATAGAAAAAGATTTATTTATATGATAATAAGTTTTTCCAAAAAAGAAAACGTTACCATAAAGTACTCCCTATTCTTCAGACCACGAATCGACTTTTCTTAGTTGAATTTATAACTACTATTTGTATTGTTATTGCTGTTAATATTGGGTAATAACTCGCAGAGTTATTCTCGATATTAATAGCATTCTTTCTTTGCTCTTTTTTCTTTTCGTTCATGGCTTATGATGCTTTTTTGTATTGGTATAACTCTACCGGACGCCTTCTCCCAATGCCCTGATGAGTTTTCTGGTGATTGTAATATTTAAAGAATCCTTTCAGTCCTTTATACAATTCTATTCCGTCTTCTGCCGGATTCAAATATACGTAATCTTGTTTTACGGTTCGCCATAACCGTTCAATGAATATATTATCCAGGGCTCTTCCCTTGCTGTCCATACTGATCTTGATATTGTTTCCCCTGACATATTCAATCCATAACGGACAAGTAAATTGACTCCCTTGATCTGAGTTTATGATTTCCGGTTCCCCATGCTGTTTTATCGCTTGCTTTAGCACAGATAAGACATTCTTTGCATCCAGGCTGTTTGAAATATCCCAGGCCACAACAAATCGACTGTAAAGATCAATGATAGCCGTAAGATACATGAACCCGT
>JALTUB010000166.1 GCA_027047745.1 Sulfurimonas sp. | reverse complement strand
GCTCTTATTTGCCCTTTAAAAGCTCTTATTTCATTATCTTTTACTAAAGAATCCCAACTTTTATCTATAAATTCTCCAATTTTTGTAAAAATTTTGTTTCCAAGGCTTCTAATTTTCTCTCCAAGGCTTCGTTTGACTGCTTGTTGTCGCTTGATATCTCTTGTAACTGTTTTATAAAGCTTAATTCTTGCTTCTCGAGCCTCTTGATAAGCTCTGTATTCAGCTTCTCGCTCTTCTCTAGCTCGTCTAGCAGCTGCTGCTCTAGTGCTGTCATTTTCTACTCTCCTATTTTGATATATATTTTGTTTTTGGCTGTTTTTGCTTGACTGAATTTGGCTACTATGTATTTGCCCTGTTCTGTTCTGTATCTCATTTGCCTTGGTATTTGCCACTTGCTCATCAATATGTATATTGCTATGTTGGATATTAGCAATAACACTATGAATACCCCTGCTACGAGCATATTTCTCACGATTTGTCTTTGCTTGGTAGCTAATTGTGTTACTAAGTCTTTCTTCGAGTTTTTTAAACTCTCTATCATCTCGAGGGATGTGTCTTGATTGAATTTTTCTTTGTTCTCTTGCAACTTCTTCAAGACCTGCGAAGTTTTTGCCATATACTGCTCCTTTCATCCTTAGTTTTTTTCCATCTATCTCAAGACCTATATAGTTCTTTCCGTGTCTGTTTATGGTAAAGCCCATCTCCATAAGTGCTATTTTTAGTTCTGCTGCATTCGTGATTGTGCCTTGTTCTATTTTTTCGTTTACAAAACTATCTACAAATACTTTTATTTCGTTTGATGTAGTGGAAGTATTTACTTTTACTATTTCTTGCTTTTCTTCTTGAAATGGAGAAGATAAATTGTATTTAGAATTTACATAATCTTGAAACATATCTTTCTTCGGAAAGTCTCTTTCTACATAGTAAGCATTGTAAGCTTTTTGGGTAGAAAGTTCTATCCTTGGTATGACAAAATGTAGCTCACTTCTATCTTTATCCTTATGCTCCACGAGCAATAAATTATATTGATTTTCTTCCAAACCGGGGAAAAAAGTTTCTCTGAATTTTGCGATTATTTCATCTCTTTGCTTTGGTGAAATATGCTCTTCAAAACTCATTACTCCAGCATTAAATTTCCAAACATTTTCTATCTCATTTATAATTTTTAGAGTGAGATTTGTATCTCCAATAATAACTTTTGCAGTACCATTTTCAACCCTCTCGTTCACCAAATAGTTTATCTGTTTTGAAGCACTACTTTTGCTTTTTCCAGTATGAAAAAATTTACAGAGCATTAAGCTTTTCTTCTATGGTTTTTAACTGCACCAACACAAGCTTATCTATCACTTTTTTTTGGTTACAGTGTTTTGAAATTTGGTTTAGATTATTTCCGATTGCCGATAGCTGATATAGCTTCTCAATTTTGAGTGATGTATCTTCTATTTTGGCATTGAGTATCGCTTGTTTGATTACTTCACTTTTTGTGATGTTTTTTGATTTTGCAATTTCATCTACTATCTGATATATTTCATCTGAAACTTTAGCCGATATAGTTCGCATTTTTTCTCCTTTTTCTTTAGAGAAGGGGGTGTTAGGGGTCTCCCCTGCAAGAGGCTTCAAAGGTTTACCTTTGAGTAGTCTCGCTAATCTCTTAGTAAT
>JALTUB010000165.1 GCA_027047745.1 Sulfurimonas sp. | reverse complement strand
CCCAAATAATTCCATAACATTTTCCACACCTCCAAATTCATAAAAAACTCAACTTTCTTGAATCCAGAAACACCAAGTCTGGCTATAAAATCATACTTTACATATTTTTGACTCCATTTGTATTGATTTTTGCAATTTTAGTGCTAGATTAATAATTTTTAGGGATGCCTCTTCTGTTTGAATAAATCTCTGTATTTCTTTTTTTGATTTTTTCAGGTTAGAGTTTGTTGTCACTCCAAACTCTCTTTATAAGCTCTCTGCCGTATTGCTTGAAGTAGTTGTATAAACTCCTCATTCACTTTAAGTATCGTCTCTCTTGCATGGGAGATAACCTTACCAGCGATGTTATAGAATTTATATCTGATAGTTTTTACTGTATGCTTTTGCAGGTTCTTGTCTAAAATTTGTTTAAAGAGTAAAAAAAGATTATAAGCCACCGTACCAATATGAAAGTAAAAAGCATTTGCTTCTAAGTTTGAACTAGGAAGATAGCTCATATTGAAACCATTTTTAAGTTCTTTAATTTTATTTTCACTTGTTTCACCTCTTTGACGATGAAGTTTAATTATCTCAGCTGGAGTGAGATCATTGTCGTTTGTAGCGATACAATAATAAATCTCATCTTGATGTTGCATCATCACTTCATCACCAATATAACCTTCAAGTGTTGGAAGTGTTGGTGTTATGTCTTTTTTAATAACAATCATTCTGAATGCGTTGTCCGTGTCTTGCATGGTGTGGGTAAACTCAGCTATCTTTTCTCTTTTTGAGAAAGCTTGCCACTTTGCATCTTTGATACTTTTTATGGAGTTGAACATACTTCTATTCTTTTTAGCTGTTACAGTAAAAAGTATATTTTTCTCTTCGCAGTAGTTGAAAAGATCAGCTTGATAAGATGCATTATCTGCACGAAATCTATCAAATTTCTTACCAATTGGAAGCTGTAGTTCACACTGTTTGAGAAACTCTAAGTTCTTGCTTGCTGGAGCTTCATTCCCTTCTCGAAAATCTACATCAATTACCCAACCGTTATTTATATGACCTACCATAGGCATATATCCCGGTGCATCTTTGTATGACCACTTGGCGGTATTTTTATGTGCTTCAATAAATGTTGCATCAATATCTAAAATCAGTTCTTCATTCTCAATACTCTTTAGAAATCGTTTAAGAAATTTCTTATTTATTTTTCTCATACCTCCTTCTCCATTCGTCCCATGTTTTCGGAGATACTTTGAGAAGGCATTTGCTGTTGGAATATTTTTTATTTTTAGAAGAGTTTTAAGTGCTTTATCTATCTTTATTTCTCTGATATCATCAAGAACACGACCACCACTGTGTAACATCAGCATATAGGGATAGATAAATTCAAATGCTGAGTAACCGTTGTTGCGTTTAGCTTTAGGTAAATTGTCATTACAAAGTGTTTCAAGGTTCATCCCCTTAAGGTATTCACCAAGGATTGCTACACCTGTTCTTGGAATTAATTTCTCGTTTGTGGATTGTAGTTTAAAATTTAAGATAGTTTGTGTCATAATCTCCATCCGTAGTTGAAAAAGTTACACCCGTTGGGTGAAGTCTTTGAGTGTGACTTTTTCGCTTGTAAGTACCTAATTATAAAGCAATTTGGCTTGTTGTCTAATTTGGTATGGAATTATTGGGG
>JALTUB010000164.1 GCA_027047745.1 Sulfurimonas sp. | reverse complement strand
TTTTGCAGCATCATTTGACACTGAGATAAGAAAAGGTTCTGCCAATGGAGTAGGTTCAACCTCATCAAAAAAAAGAGGTTCAAGGTCTAAGTAGGGAGTAGTTAGTTTTAGGTCTGAAAATTTCATAGATAGGTTTTAACAAAAGATAGTTTAAAACTAGCTAGGTTTAAAATGCACTCTTTATCTTTTTGTATAATTTAAGTAAAAATCATTAAAATAGTGTCTAACTCGTTCCAATTCTCCGAATTGGAATGCATACTAACACACTGCTTTATAATAAAATTCCCACACAGAGTATGGGAACTAGAACTTATTTTAAAGTAGGAATATATTTTGAAAGACTCTCTATATCTTTATCACTAAGTCTGCTAGCTTGACCTTGCATAATACCCTTCATAGCTCCACCGTAAGTTCCAGCTTTATAACCTTTAAGTGCAGTTACTATCTCAGCAGAAGTAAAAGTGTTGATGACTTTAGATTTGCCCATCGCATGTTTCTGTGCATGTTGTCCATGACATCCAGCACATTTTTTAAATAAATCAGCATTTGCCATCGCAGAACTTGAAGCTAACATAGCACCTACTAAAACTAAACCTTTAACCATTGAACTTATATTTGTAGTTTTCATCTGAAACTCCTTTTTGTGTTTTGATAGTCGTAGTTTAACAACTAATCGTGGAGTCATTGTGGATTATTTCAACTTACCAAAAACTTTATATATCTCCCAGTATCTATTTAGAGCTTTTTTAATATCTGCATGACTTAAAGAGCTTTTTTTCTTTACTCCAAAACGATTTATAAAAGATTCGCCCATTACACTTTTATCTTTTGAGGGTGAAACAAGATAACTGTACATTGCTTTTTTCACATCTGTTTCACTACTATACTTTAAAAGATACCTGTAAAAATACTTATCTATACTAACAGGTAGTTTGTTATGACAACTAACACAGTTTGTTTTATAAATATCTGCATTTAACAAAACAGCACTAAGAGATAAAACTATAACTATTTTTTTTACCATGATACGCTCACCTCTGTTCCCTCTTTTTCTATAGAACTTATATCTACTTTTAGCTTATACTCATCTGCTATGCTTGAAACTATACTAAGCCCCAAACCAAAACCTCCACTGCTTTTGTTAAACCTTGCGTATCTATCTTTCATTTTAGAGATATTTTCTTTTGCTATTCCTATGCCTGTATCTTTTACTATCAGACTATTTTTCTTGAGTATAACTTTTATAGAACCGTTTATCTTGTTGTATTTGATAGCGTTTGAGATAAGGTTATCTAAGAGTTTTGAAAACTTTGCCTTATCTATAAGGAGCTTGGAAGAGACTAAAACTTCACTACTCAAATGCACTTTTTTAGCATCTGCTAAGGATTTAAAATACTCAACTCTCTCATGTATTACATGAGCTATATCCAAATCCTCGTCATTGGTAACTATCTTATTACCAAGTGTTAGATAGGTCAAATCTTGATAAATATTTGAGATGGTTTTAGCACCTATATCTATGCGATTTATCTTTTTTTTCAGATTTTCATCAAGTCTGCTTTTGTCTATCATCTCTATATTTGTAACTATTGTACTAACAGGAGTATTAAGCTCATGAGTTGTATCTTTGATAAATCTATCTAACAAACCAATAGCATCACGCATAGGTTTTAAAAACAAACGAAGTAAAACATAACCCAAACCTAACATAAAAGTAAATGCCAAAATATTAAAGAGGATAATATTATTTTTTGTATCTTTTAGCCAGATACCATCATCTTTCATCTCAACAATAACATACTTTGAACCAAGATAATATGATTCTGGAATATTTACAAGGTGAATAAAACCATCTTCAAGGTATAAAATCTTATCAAGTCGTAGCTTTGTTGGATGTGTCTCAAAGATACGCTTCTTATCACTATCAAAGATAGCAGATTCAAACTTTTTATCTCGTGGATATATATGTGTTTTATCGAAGTTGATATGCAGGTATTTAAGTTCTTTGAGCAGTTTTTTTGAGTAGTTTTGAAGAGTTGATTTTTTCTCTTGCAACATCAACTCTTTTTGAGAATCATAGTACATAAAAGAGAATATAGATATGATAACTATACTAAGAAGTATGTACAGAGCAGAGAAACGAAAGAGGGTCTGTTTTTCACTCCTGAGTAAATCTGTATCCAAGCTTTTTGATGCTAACAATCCTATCCTTACCTATAATTTTTCTAAGATTTTTTATATAAGTTCTAAGTGAACTCTCACTTGGTGTCTCTTCATATTGCCAAAGATGTTCATATATAACTTCATGAGAGACTACTTCGTTTGAATGTTGTAAAAATAGTTTTAAAAGCAGTGATTCTTTAGAGCTAAGTTGAACTTCTTTTTTATCTACAAAAAGAAGGTTTAAATCTGCATCATACTCTATGTGTTTATCTATCTCTATCTTAGAGCTATTTTCATGAAAAAATTCACGCTTTAAAATGCTCTCTATCCTAAAAATGAGTTCTTTAAGTGCAAAAGGTTTTCTGATGTAGTCATCACATCCACTTTTGTAACCATCTTCTAGCGAGTCTATGGAGTCAAGTGAAGTTATGTAGATAGCAGGGGTTGTTATGCCATCTTTTCGTTTTTGTTTTAAGAGTTCAAAGCCGTTAATATGTGGGACATTTACATCAAGTAAAAAGATGTCAAAGTTTTTCTCATAAATAATATCTGAAGCCTCTTCTCCATCATAAACGGAGCTTACTTCAAAACCATTTTCTTCTAAAAATTCAGATACTGTCTCATTGAGAGTCAAGTCATCTTCAAGTAAAAGAATCTTAGCTCTCACTTTTAACTCACTTTAACTTTTGAAGATTTTTTGTATATTTTGCTTTCTCTTTTGCACTCATATTTGCTACTCGTGATTTTAACTCTTTTTCAAATGAAGTTTTTTCATTTGCTTTAACATATCCCATGATAGCGATAAGTTCTTGTGTACTCATCTCACTAAAGTTTTCACCTGCATTTAGGGAGGCAGTTAAAAGAAGTGATATGAGAACTATTTTTACTATTTTTTTCATCTGTTACTCTCTATTTTTGGTATTTTAGCTAATAATTGTGCAACAATTGTGAACTATTTTATCCTATTAACAATACTATCAACAGAAAAACCAAACTTTTCAAAAAGCTGACCTGCTGGAGCTGATGCACCAAAACTATCCATACCTATTACTTCATCTGCAAGTTTGTACCACTCTAAACCACGAGCAGCCTCTATAGCCACTTTTTTTGTATCTGGTTTTATGATAGAGTCTATGTATGTTTTATCTTGTTCTATAAAAAGGTCATAACATGGAACAGAGACAATGCTCACGCTAACATCGCTCTCATTTAGTTTTGCTTTTACATTAAGAGCTAACTCAACCTCACTTCCTGACGCCATAAGAGTTATAACTGCGTTTTCATCTGAAGCCACAAGATAACCTCCACGACTAGCTTCACCAACTACAGCTTTTGGTAATACAGAAAGATTTTGACGAGAACATACAAAGGCAGAAGGTGATTTTCTCATAACAAGTGCTGTTTTCCAAGCCTCTACATTTTCCCCACCATCAGCTGGACGCCATACATAAAAGTTAGGAAGTGCGCGAAATTGTGAAAGGTGTTCTATGGGTTGGTGAGTTGGACCATCTTCACCCACTCCTATACTATCATGAGTCCAGATAAAAAACTGTTGGATTCCAGTTAGTGCAGCTATACGAGCTGCTGGTTTTAGATAATCTGAAAAGACAAAAAATGTAGCTGAAAATGGTAAGAGAGGACCATAAAGTGCCATAGCATTTGTTATGGAAGCCATAGCATGTTCACGGATACCAAAGTAGATATTTCTACCTTTTGGGTAAACACCCATATCATTTAAGTTAGTCTTGTTTGATGGACTCAAATCTGCTGAACCACCTAAAAAGCTAGGAACACCACGAGCGATGGCGTTCATGACCTTACCATTAGTTGAACGAGTTGCTTCTGCTTTTTCAAATACAGGATAATCAATACGAGAAAAATCAGGATTTTGAAGTGCTGTTAAAACTTCATTTTGTTCCATTAGTGGTAGCGTTTTTTGTCTGTGAATCCACTCTCTCTCTAACAAATCACCCTCTTCTATAGCACATCTAAAACGAACTAAAACATCATCTGACACAAAAAACTTTTTCTCTGGGTCAAATCCTGCGTCTTTTTTCGCTTGAGCTATAACATCCTCACCAAGTGGTGCACCATGAGCATGATGAGAACCCTCAAGTTTTCCTGCACCCTTAGCGATGATAGTGTTAGCAATAATTATAACAGGTTTGTTACTTGTTTTTGCCTCAGTTATAGCCTTATCTATATCATCAAAATCATGACCATCACACTCTAAAACATCCCAGCCCTGAGCCTCAAAACGCAAACGGATATTTTCACTTATGCTCAAATCTGTACTACCCTCTATGGTTATACGGTTTGAATCATATATTAAAACAAGGTTATCTAGTTTGTTATGTCCAGCAATAGAACAAGCCTCATAGCTAAGCCCCTCTTCTAAGTCTCCATCACCACAAAGACAATAAACATTATGATCTATCAAGTCTGCTGTATCAGAGTTTACTTGCGCCCCAACAAACTTACTTGCCATAGAAAAACCAACTGCATTTGCTATACCTTGACCAAGAGGACCTGTTGTAATCTCTATACCTGCAGTATGACCATATTCTGGGTGACCTGGGGTTTTAGAGTCAAGTTGACGAAAGTTTTTTAAGTCGTCTATCTCTAAACCATAGCCCCAAAGATAATAAAGAGAGTAGATAAGACCAGTTGCATGTCCACCTGAGAACACAAGTCTATCACGGTTTAACCACTCTGGATTTTTTGGATTGTGATTTAAGTGTTCACTTAAAACTACTGCAATATCTGCAAGTCCCATCGGAGCACCAGGGTGTCCACTGTTTGCAGCTTGTACCATATCTGCAGCTAAAAATCTTATGCTATCTGCCATTTTTTGACGAGTTTGATTCATATTATTATATTCCTGTGTTAGTTTTATGTCTGTTTATATAAAGACTCGTTCCCATTGTCCTCAATGGGAACGCATATAGAAGTTGTTTTACTTTCATATGCATTCCCACACAGAGTGTGGGAACGAGAGTTAAAGACTCTTTATTTATGTCTATTTATATATTTTGTTAGTAAAGATGACAACTTACTCTGTAGATTCTCATCAAAACTATTCATCTCTTGTGTTAGCTCATCTGCTAACTCATTTGCTTGTCTCATAGACTCTTCTAGCCCAAGAATTGTCACAAAACTATTTTTATCCTCATCGTTGTTTGTTAGCTTTCCAGCTTCCTCACTTGTTTGTGTTACATCAAGTATATCATCTTGTATCTGAAAAAGTAGCCCTAGTTTTATGCCAAAATCATAAAGAGTCTCACCCAAATCTTCTCTCCCGACGATAATCGCACCCATTTTTAGTGAAGCTGCTATAAGTTTTGCTGTTTTATTGGTATGTAGAACTCTTATATCTTCCACTTTTAAAGCTTGATTTTCAAAATAACAATCAATAGCCTGACCCAAAACCATACCATTTAACCCACCATTACTTGCCAGTTCTCTTATAAGCTGAACTCTTGTAGTATCTGAAAAGGGAGCATTTGATAGAACTTCAAAAGAGTAAGTGTTTAGTGCATCGCCAACTAAGATAGCTGTAACCTCATCAAACACTATATGAAGAGTTGGATTGCCTCGGCGAAGTGGTGAGTCATCCATAGCGGGTAAGTCATCATGAATAAGTGAATAAGTATGTAAAAGCTCAACTGCATAAGCTGCATGTCTTGCACTATCAAGCATCAGAGGGTTTATAGCATCCACCACACCAAGCATAAGTGCAGGACGAAATCGCTTCCCACCTGCTAAAAGCATATTTTGCAGTGCTTGTTCATATGTAGGATGAATACTCTTAGATGTCGGTAAATGTTCTTTTAAAAACTGTTCAAACTTTTTCATGTGAAATTATATACTCTTAATCGTCACAAAAAACTGAAAGTGATTTCTTTGGAACAAAAGATGTGAAGACTCTTTGCTTTTTGAGATTTGTTTTAGTATCTCATCTTGCGTTGTAATATCTTTTTTATTGACTTGAAGCAGTTTATCACCAAGTTTGAGTTGATATTTTTTCGCTTTTTTTTCTATCTTTATGATTCTTAAATGTCTGTCAAAAGATATACCTAAAAACTCTAAAAAAGTATCACTAAGATATCCACCACCATCTCTTTTAGAGCTTTTCATCTTAAGAGTTAAAATCTTAGAACCTCTTTTTATTTTTACTCTATGTGAAGAACCGATTTTACTAAAAAGTATCCACTTCATGAGGCTTGATGCACTTTTAACTTTTTTACCATCAAATCTAAGTATGCAATCACCTACTTTAAAATTATTTCCATCTAAAAATGGGTTGATTGCATTTACGATAACAAAGCTTTTTTCATCCTTAACACGAATCCCAATATCTGAGTAAGAGACTTTTTTTATCTTAACAAATCTATCAATATATGCCTTTTCAATTATCCCTCTAGGTGTAACTATGCCTTCTAGTGAGCAACAACTTGTAAGTATAAGACTTGGATAAGTAAGTTTTTCACTAAAAGTAGCAAAATGATTTAAGCCAACTTGGTGTTTAAGGATTTTACCTTTCACTGCTCTATGCTTATCTACACAAGCTGTTCCTAAAACAGGTCTATAGCTTATGGAAAATGGATACCTAAAACCTTTTTTATCTTTTATCAAATATAGCGATAAGTAAGGGTCATGTTTTAAAATTGTTGCATGAGGTCGTGTTCTGGAAAACAGAACTCTTGTGTGTTTTGTTAGTGGTACTTGTAGTTGATTGTTTTTGATTGTTTTTGAGTCATTTATCTTAGCTTTACAGGAGTTATATCCACCCTTACAAGCATAAAGATTTAAAAAAAGAAAAGTTAGTGTAACAAATAGGCGAAACACCTACTTTGCTCCACCAAACGGGTTCATTCCACCCATACCACCAAGCATACTCATAGCACTGCTTTGCTGATTTTGTTGTACCATTTTGTTGGCATCATTTATCGCACCAATAAGTAAAATTTGAAGAGAGTCTTTATCTTCTAAGAGAGAGTCGTCAATATTTAGATCAACAACCTCTCCATTGCCATTAACACTCAATTCAACCATACCTCCACCACTTTTTACACTAAAAGTTTTTGAAGCTAAATCTTCTTTGAGTTTTGAAGCACTCTCTTGCATACCTTCGAGCATCTTGCTCATATCGCCCATATTACTAAACATTAGATTTCATCCAATACATGCTCTATCTCATTTTCATCATCCAAAAGAACAACTTTTGGTTTATAAGTTTCTAGCTCATCAGCATTATAAGTAGCGTAAGCAACTATGATAACTTTATCGCCCTTGTGGACTTTTCTTGCTGCTGCACCATTTAAGCATATATCTCGTTTGCCTCTTTCACCTAAGATGATATAAGTAGAAAATCGCTCACCGTTGTTGATATTTAATATCTCAACTTTTTGTCCAACTCTCATTTTTGAAGCTTCTAAAAGTTCTTCATCTATAGTGATAGAGCCAACATAATTTAAGTTAGCATCAGTAACAGTAGCACGATGTATCTTACTATACAACATTTCAATAGTCATAACTTTGCCTTACATTCCCATCTGTTTTTTCATATCAGCTGGTGAGATAGGAGCATCCCACATATCTTCAGAAATAACAAACTCATCTACAACATTACCACCAACGATATGTTCTTCGATTATACGGTCTATTCTATCTTTTGTTAAACCTGTGTACATTGTATGTCCTGGTTCAACTAACATTACTGGTCCCATTTGACATCTGTTCATGCATCCTGTACGGATAGGTTGAACTGTACCCATGATACCCTGCTTCATTAAACTTTGAGCGAGATACTGAAATAAGTCCTGAGTTTGTGGTGTTACACACGAAGGTTTTGGCATACCTGGAGGAGCTGATTGCTCACATTTAAATATATAAAATGCCGGTTGTGGGATTCCCATTAGAATAATCCTTACTTTTTGTGAAATTATATCAAAATTCTACTGTAATTGTATTAGGCAGTGAAGTAAGTTTTAATTTTTAAGGAAATTAAAACAAGTTCATGTTTATACAGAATTAGATTTTTAAAAGCTCTCTTACAACTTCCCTATCATCAAATGGGAATTTGTTCTCATAGATGATTTGAAATGCCTCATCGCCTTTTCCAAGTATCACAACAACCTCTTCGCCCTCTTGAGCATCAAGTGCTAACTCTATAGCTTTTTTTCTGTTTAACTCAACTGTAACTATGCTTTTATCTTCTATGCCACCTAAAATATCTTCTGCAATCTTTTGAGGGTCTTCACCTCTTGGGTTATCACTTGTTATAAAAACTTTTTTTGCTAGTGAAGCAGCTACTCTTCCCATAAGTGGTCTTTTTAGTGCATCTCTATCTCCACCAGCACCAAAAACGACCAAAAGCTCTTTTTCTTTAAGTGCATTTAGAACCTGTTGCATACCATCTGGAGTGTGCGCAAAATCAACTATAACATTTGGAGTAACACTAACCTGCTCCATTCTACCACTAACACCTGCAAAGTTATCTACAACATCTGCTATCTCTTCTAATGTTTTATCCGTTACAAGATGAACGGCACTAATTGCTGCCATAAGGTTGTAAAGGTTAAAAAATCCATGAAGAGAGGCAGTAAATGGAACTATCTCTTGAAAGTGCTGAATAATCCCAGAACTTCCTTCGTTAAGTGAGTAAGCCATAAGTCTGTAAGTAGAAGGGTTTTCTATACTATATGTGTATGCATTTTTAAAGTTAAAAGCTGCCTTATCCTCATCTCTGTTTATAAGTTTCTTGCCCTCATCTTGAAAAAATGAGTTTTTTACTGTTGTATATTCACCTAAAGTTTTATGATAGTCCAGATGATCTTGAGTGATATTTGTCAAAATCTTCAAGACAAAATCCAAGCCTTCAACTCTTTGCTGAACTATTGCATGAGAGCTAACTTCCATAACAAAATACTCACATCCAGCACTAACTGCTTGGTAGATATGTTTGTAAGTATTTAAAACAGATGGTGTTGTTAGTGTTTTACCCTCTGCCGTTTCATCATTTATAAAAAGTCCACGAGTTCCTTGCATAGCAGTTTTGTAACCAAGGTCAAGCAAAAAGGAGTAGATTGCACTTGCTGTAGTTGTTTTTCCATTAGTTCCAGTTATGCCTATAATTTTGATTTTATCTACACCAAAAAGCTCTGCGATTTCTTCTATCTTTATAATAGAGTGGGCTTGATTCTCTTTTGCATTTTGTAAAAATTTTTTATTTTGATGTGTTAAAACAAAAGCTGTTTGAGTGTCACATTCTAAAGAGTTTTCAGTTACATATTTGTATGCTTGATCAGGAAGTTCTATCTTCAACTAAGCACTCGCCTTAGATTTTGCAAGTTTTTTAAGAAGTTTATGAAGTAGTTTATCGCTGGGATAAACACTAAGAGCATTTTCAAGATATGTAAGTGCCATCTCTTCAAAATCATGTTCTATCAATCTATCTAAAAAGTCTATAAAATCCTCTTTTTTTGTAATGATTACACGAGTAGAAAACATGATATTTTCAAAAGTTTCCCTAAAGCCTGCACCACCAACAATAATATCTATAAAATCTTGATACAAGATACCGTCTTCAAGTTCCAATCTATCACGGAGAGGTTCAGAAAATACTTCACTAAACTTCTCCATAGAACCATCCATGTTTTTTAGTATCTCTTCTATGATAATGTCTGCTTGGTCTTGGTCGTCTTCTCTTAGGATTTCATAGTAGTCAAAAAGTGCTTCAGCTCCACCCTCTCCACTCATCGCCATTTCAGAAAGGATTACACCATTGTATGCTTCTTTAGAGTTTGGATAGTTTTGCAAAACAGTTGCAAACTTTTCTAAAGCCATTCTATACTCTTCTTTGCTAAAACTATCTTTTGCTTGTGATAATGTCTTAAATTTACTTAATGTACTCATATTATTCTTTACAGATTATCAATATCATGTTCCATACCAAATGGTACATTTACAACTGTTAACTCTGGATGAATATCCATACGAAGCTGTCTCTCAACTCCATATTTTAATGTATTTCCACTACTACCACAACCAACACATGCACCTTTTAACTGTACATAAACTTTCGAGTTTTTAACTGTTATAAAGTCAATATCACCACCATCTAATGCCAAAGATGGTTGTACCTTTGCTATGACTGCTCTTACTGGTTCTAATAACTCTTCATCAGAAAATGGAATCATTTCTATCCTTTTAAATATGCTTTTTTATTTCATAGATATAAAATATGACAAATTTGCTTAACTTGTCATAAATATTTTAACTATATTTACTCTTTAATGCAAGAGTCTCATGAACATATGATGCTTTTCTCATACCAACGAGTATAAAATCAACACTATCTCTTTGCATTAAAAAGTTTAATGCACACTCTTGCATACTCTCCTTGCACTCTTTAAACACTTCTTCAAGCTCTCTTCTTGTATTTCTTGAACATTCATATTCAACCATTTTTCTATATTCGACAAAAAATATATCGATATATTGAAGCATAGTATTTAAACTATCTTCATCGAGATTTTCAAGACTCTTTCTTATGTGTGGCAATATTTGCCCATAAAGAAAAGAGTCAAAATCACCAATCCAACCAAATTTATGTTTGTTTGCATCAAGCTCTTCAAAAAGATTATAGAGTGATTTTAAAGTATCATTATCACAAATATCTAAAAGCTCGTTGAAATGATGATAATATTCACTACTCTCATCATACTCAGCTAGTCTATACATCTTTCCATCTTTTTGAGCATTTAGTGGACGATTTACTAAAACTCTTATACCATTTTCTTTAGCCCATGAAGCACATTTTAGTCCCTCTTGTTCTAAGATATTTATCGGAAGTTGTATCGTTGAAAAACTATGTAAATCATTACCAACTTTCTCACTAGCTCTATCTGCTAATGTTATCAAGTCCTCATATGGTAAAAATTCAGGGTCTTTACTATCTTTTGCAAAGCTATTGGAGCTTATGCCATACGAGCCAATACGACCATTTTTAACCTCTTCTTCGAGAGAGACAAAAGCTTCAAAAATTCTACTATACATGGCATCAAGAGTATCATCTCTGTCAGCATTTTTGTTGAGAGCATCTAAAAGGTAATATTCAGGGTTATGTATAAGATAAGTATCTATCTTGTTTACTTCTAAGCGTGACATAGATTTTTGAAGCTGGTCTCTCATGAAAGATGGTGCTATGGAGTGAAAACAGACTTCACTAAACTCTACTACACCATCAAAAGGCTCTTCTTTATGAGACAGCATATTTGTACCTTGTATGTACCCATATTTGCTAACTATCTCTACCTTATCTTTTGCTTCATCATCAAACTCTTTAAAAGCTAATGCGATTGCAATCTCTGCAGAACCGTCCATATAGTTACTTGATGTGTCTATCATCGCTATACCAGACTCTATGGCATCTCTTAGTGCTTGTATATGTAAGGGGTTTTGGTCTGTTATTCTGTAAGTTCCAAATGCGAAATTACTCATTGTAAGTCCTATTAATCAAAGTATTTTAGAATTGGGAAAATTTCAAGATTAAACGCAGGAAAACCTGCATTTAAGGAGTTTAACTATACTAGTTCTATAAACGCCATAGTAGTAGCATCACCACGACGAATTCTTGTTTTAGTAATTCTTGTATATCCACCAGTACGATCAGTATACTTAGGAGCAACTTCATTTACTAAAGTTTTTGTAGCTTCTTTACTTTGAAGCGCAGCAAATACTGTTCTGTGAGCATTAGAGTCATTCTTAGTAGCAACTGTGATAAGTTTTTCTACATATGAACGCAACTCTTTTGCTTTTATAGCAGTAGTTTCGATTTTACCATGTTCTATTAACGAAATACTAAGATTTTTAAGTAAAGCAGCACGGTGTGCACTTGTACGACTTAGTTTACGATATCCATGACGATGTCTCATATATCTTCCTCTGTTAAGCTTGTAAAGCTTCTATTTTCTTTTTTAATGCAGCAACTACATCATCAGCTAAGTCAGCGCCAACTGCATAGCCAAATTCTTGAACTTTTTCAACGATTTCATCGTATGATTTTTTTCCAAGGTTTTTAACATTTTTTAAATCATTTGTACTCATTAGTGTAATTTCACCAATAAGTTTAATATCTGAACGATCAAGACAGTTGTAACTACGAGCGCTTAAACCTAAATTATCTATGCTAGTAGCTAATTTTTTAAGATCTTCTGACTCTTCAACTCTCTCTATTGTAGCAGGAGCTTTTATACTAATCTCTGAGTTAAATACCGCAAGTTGCGCATACATAACTTCTAAAGAGTTTCTAAATGCATCTACTGGAGTAATTTGACCATCAGTTCTGATGTTCATAACAACTCTTTCAAAGTTAGGGTTATCTTCCACAAGTACATTTTCGATTTCGTATGTTGCACTTCTAACTGGAGTAAAATAAGCATCAAGTGCTATATAACCATCTTCTAGCTCTTCGTAAGTATCTTCACTAGCAACATAGCCTATACCTTTAGCAATCTTGATACTAAAGTTAAGTGTAGAATCTTCATTTAAAGTAGCTAATGGAGCATTTGGAGTTACAACATCAACTTCATCATTACTTAAGTCTGAACCTGTGATAGTACATGGACCAGCAAATGTATAGTTTATTTCTGCCTCTTCAACTTCATCGTTTAGTTTAAAACGAATCTCTTTAAGATTTAAAATAAAATCTGAAATATCTTCAAGCATACCACGCACTGAGTCAAACTCATGCTTAGCACCCTCGATTTTGATAGCTATTGGAGCATATCCAACTGAGCTACTTAATAGAAAACGGCGTAGTGGATGAGCCAAAGAGATAGCATAACCCGTCTCAAACGGATATGCCATGATGTTAGCTTCATTTTCACTAATCTGTTCTACCTCAAACTCTTGTGGAGCAAGTGGAGTAGTTTTAATCTTCTTCATATCTTTAACGCCTTTTAATTACTATTTAGAGTAAAGCTCAACGATTAATCGTTCTTCAACAGGAATAACAACTTCATCACGCTCTGGTAAACGAGTAAAGATACCAAATACTTTTTCAGCATCAATATCAACCCATGGAGCAAGACCAGTTTGATTTGTTAACTCAATAGCACGAACTATTTGAGCATTTGTTTTACTTGATTCACGAATTTCAATCTTTTGACCAGGCTTAACACGGTATGAAGGAATATCAAGTTTTTTTCCATCTACTAAAATGTGACCATGAGTTACAAGTTGACGAGAAAATCTACGAGTAGATGCAAATCCCATTCTGTAAACTACATTATCAAGTCTTTGTTCGATTAGAGTTACAAGGTTTGTACCTGTATTTCCATCTTTTCTTTTTGCTTCAACAAATAGAGCACGGAATTGTTTCTCAGAAACACCATACATGAACTTTGCTTTTTGCTTTTCATTAAGTTGTGAACCATACTCAGAAACTTTCTTACGACGCTGACCATGTTGACCAGGACCATAAGGTCTTTTTTCTAATGCAGATTTTCCTGCTAAACGACGCTCACCTTTAAGGTTAAGGCTTACACCGAATCTTCTTTCGATTTTTTCTACTGGACCTCTATATCTTGCCATCAGTAATCTCCTTAAACTCTACGACGCTTAGGTGCGCGACAACCGTTGTGTGGTAATGGTGTAACATCTTTCATAAATGTAACACGAATACCTTCGATAGCACCAACAGCTTTTGTTGCAGTCTCACGACCACTACCAGGACCTTGAACTTTAATACCAAGCTCTTTTATACCATGTACTTGTGCTTTAGCAACTGCATCTTCAACAGCAGCTTGTGCAGCAAATGGAGTTGATTTTTTAGAACCTTTAAATCCTAAAGAACCAGCAGAACTCCAAGCAATCATGTTACCCATCTCATCTGTAATTGTTACAAGTGTATTATTAAATGATGCAGCTATGTGGCAGATACCACGCGCAATATTTTTCTTTACTACTTTTTTTCTAACAGCTTTTCTTTTTGCCATCTATAATTCCTTATGCCGCGCCGACAGTTTTGCGTTTACCTTTACGAGTACGCGCATTTGTCTTAGTTTTTTGACCACGACATGGAAGACCACGACGGTGACGAAGACCACGATATGAACCAATGTCCATAAGTGCTTTAATATCCATAGCTACTTTCTTACGCAAATCACCTTCAACCATATGGTTTTCACGGATTTCAGCAGTAATTGCAGCTACATCAGCTTCATTTAGTTCAAAAACTCTTTTATTATAATCAATACTTGTAGCGTCTAATATTTGACGAGAAGCATGAAGACCTATTCCATAGATATATGTTAGACCATATTCTATACGCTTTTTCTTAGGTAAATCAACACCAGATATACGAGCCATGGTTATCCTTGTCTCTGTTTATGTTTTGGGTTCTTGCAGATTACTCTTACAATACCTTTTCTCTTGACAACTTTACAGTCATCACACATCTTCTTAACTGAAGCTCTTACTTTCATTGAAAGTCCTTTAGTCTATGTCTCTACTGTTTTTAGGCTAATAAAAGTTTACCAACCAATACTTTTATCTTTTGTAATCTCTACTAAAGACAGAAATACTCTCATGTTTTTTGTTAAAACAGTAAAGCGGATGGGGATTATATCTAAATAAATGTAAAAGGTTTATTAAATACTGCTTTATTTAAGTTATATTTTAAAACTTATTCCCATATCACACTAACACCATAATCTAAAGAGAGAGTTATATCCTTGTTATAGTAAACTTTTTTGCCATATTTCTTACTTAAAAGTTCTACTTCTATAGTTTTATCTTCGAGTAAAGCTCTTATCTCTTTATATGAAAGCCACTTTCCATATTTAGCCAGAGAGTTTTGCCAGATCTTAAAGTCACATGTAGCATCATCTCTTAACTCAAAAACTTCTCCATCTTCTGTTTTCCAGTTTGCATTAGTACAAGCATAAAGTTTTACTTTTTTCCCACTCACCTCTTTATCTCTCACCTCAATCTGTCCATCCTCACAATAAGGACATTTTCCCAAAAGCATTTCAACTCCTTTTGTTTTTTATAATCCTAGCTCAAAATCAATATATATTTTAAAAATATTGCAAATTGAAATATTTTTAAAATAATTAATTTAATTAACATATAATTATAATAAAGATAAGATTCCAAAGATTGTTATTTTAGGAGAGATTTTGCTTACAAAACAGTATTCGGTAAAGGTATTTGAAGTTACTTTAGAAGATGAAAACGAATTTATAGCTTTTTTTGATAAAAATTATGTGATGTTTACAAACCATCTTATAAGTATTTATGGAAATGTAAACACAAAAATAGAAACTTATCTTCAAGAAAAAGATTTAAAATATATCGTAAATACTGAGCTACCAAAAAGTAGAGCTAGTAAAAACAGTCAAAAATTACAAGAAGTAAAACAAGAAGAAGTTGTACAAAAAGAGATAAAAAAACCAGTAGAAAAGATACAAGATAATCTAAAAGTAATAGATAAGCTTGTTCGCAGTGGACAAGAACTTAAGATAAAAGGTGATTTACTTTTACTAAACCGTGTAAATAGTGGAGGCAGTATCCTTGTTGATGGTAACCTTATCATCACACAGATAGTTGAGGGTGACATAAGGTGTAATGGTAACTTCATGATGTTACAAGCCTCACCAAAAGCAAACATAGTTTTTCATGAAGTAGAAGTAGATAACAGCTACTTGCAAGATAAACTAAACCGTGTAGAACTTATAAATAATGAAATCAGAATAACACCCGTACTAAAGGAGACAAAGTGGGCATAATAATAGCAGTAATCAGTGGAAAAGGTGGTGTTGGGAAAACAACAACTACCGCAAATGTAGGAGTAGGTATCGCACTCAATGACAAAAAATGTGTTGTCGTTGACTTTGACATCGGTCAGCGTAACTTAGACATGATACTTGGACTTGAAAATCGCGTCGTTTTTGACATGGTACAAGTGATGGATGGTGAAGCCAACCTCAAACAAGCACTTATAAAAAGTAAAATAAGTCCAAACCTTCAGTTTTTAGCTGCTTCACAAACAAAAGATAAATCTGTTTTAGATTCACAAAAAATTCTTAAACTTGTTACTGACCTCAGTGCTGAGTTTGATTATGTTATCTTAGATGCACCTGCAGGAATAGAGTCAGGATATGAGCATACTATAGAGTTTGCAGACCGTGCAATAGTTGTTGTAAATCCTGAAGTCTCTTCTATCCGTGATGCAGACCGTGCGATAGGAATCTTAGACTCAAAAAGTCAAAAAGTTAAAGATGGCAGTGAGGTACTTAAATATCTTATCATCAATAGAATAAATCCGAAAATGGTGCAAAGTGGCGAAATGTTAGCAAGTGAAGATATTTTAGATATTTTAAATGTGCCTTTGATTGGGAAAATACCTGAGGACAAAGGTATCATCGATGCTTCAAACCAAGGTAAACCTATCATTTTAGATACAAACTCTGCAGCAGGAAAAGCTTATGCAAGAGTAGCAGCTAGACTTTGTGGTCAAGAAGTTCCTTTAGAAAATGTTGAAGAACCAGAAAATGGTTTGATGCAAAAAATCAAAGAGATGTTTGCATAATGTTTTCCTTTTTCAGAAAAAAAAGTAGTGCAAAAACTGCTAAGGACAGACTCACAATAGCTATCATGTCAGATAGACAAAACACAAACGCTTTTCCATTTATGGATGAAATGAAAGCAGAAATCATAGAAGTTGTTAAAAAATATATGGGTGTCAAAGCTATCGAAATAAAAAAAGAAGTTGAAGATGGTATTGAAGCACTTTCAATAGATGTTCAACTAGAAACAAACGCTTAAATCGCGTTTGTTATCTTTTATGCTCTAGTAACTTCATAAGCACCATAAGCAAATGTTGCTATAAATACTATTGCAGTTATGGTTATAGTTATAGTCGCTATCGTCATTTTATATCCTTCAATTCATCTGTTTTTTTATGTAATTTTTTTGCTAAAAATACAAATATAAGCAATAAAGATACAAGAAGAACATTGCCAACAAAAAATATATAGTTAAAATCTTGGGCAACATACATTTTAGATATTCCAGAGCCAATAGAAATAATCAGTGCCAAGCACATAATCATATACAATCTAATATTATTAATAAAATCTTTTGCTCTATCTAAATCTGCCATGCATAATTCTAACACATTTCATTTTAAAAGCCCATAAATAAAAATAAATTAACTTCTTAAAGTAGCTATCAATCTCTTCGTATTTAAAAAAAGTTCTAAGGCATCTTTGATTGATTTGCAAGTTATATCACTTGCCATTAGTGTTTTAGAACTGCATCCTTCATCA